>JAZBPM010000086.1:0-9619 GCA_036351615.1 Desulfofustis sp. | reverse complement strand
TCTGCTTCCCGCTTCTCGTTGAACCTGTTGCTCAGACATCAAACCCGCCCGCTCGGCCAGCAAGGCCATCTGCTCGTCTTTAAGAACCAGCTGGTGCTCTGCAATGGCGGCGATATCTTGGTGAACGGTTGATACGGCATGGCCGAGCCACAGGTTGACAATCAGCGCGACACCGACCGCTGCCAGCGCCACTTTGACCGCCGCCAGCCACAGCATGGCGCCGCCAGGCAACTCAAAGGCCCGCCGTCGGCCGCGACGCTCGGTAAAGCCCGGCTGAAATACCGGTCTTCCGATGGTACACGAATTTTGATAGTTCATATCTTCCCCCTGTTGCTTATGCCAATCGTTCGGCGACCCGCAAACGTGCACTGCGTGATCGCGGATTAGCCCCAATTTCCTGTCTTCCCGGCACAATCGGTTTCTTCGTCAACACTGTCAATTCAGCCGCACCGGCAAATGCCCGTTTGACGATGCGGTCTTCCAGCGAGTGGAAGGAAATGACGCATAAACGTCCGCCGGGCAGCAGATGGTGAACGGCCCGATCGAGAAATCGGCCGAGGTTGGTTAACTCGTCGTTCACCGCGATGCGCAATGCCTGAAAGACCTTTGTTGCGACATGGATCTTCGGCGGATGAAACGGTTTCGGCACGGCCCGGGCAACAAGCTCGGCCAACTGTCCGGTGGTGGTTATCGCCTGGTGCCGTCGCTCCTCCACGAGATATCCGGCAATTCGTCTGGCTTGCTTCTCCTCGCCAAAATAATAAAAAATATCAGCTATTTCCTGCTCTGTCGCTGAAGCCAGGAGCGTCGCCGCCGTGAGTGTCCGGCGCCGATCCATACGCATGTCGAGCGGTTCGTCGAAGCGAAAGCTGAAGCCGCGATCACCGCTGTCAAGCTGCAACGAGGAGAGTCCTATATCGATCATAATGCCGTTGACCGTGTCATAGCCGGCTTCCGCCAGACCGGTATCAATCTCCTGGAAATTACGACGCACGATGATCAAACGCTCCCGAAACGGCGCAAGCGCGGTCTCGCTCTGGGCAATCGCCGCTTCGTCCCATTCAAAAGCGACGACCCTGCCGTCCGGAGCGCACCGCTCCAGAATCTCCCGGCTATGCCCGCCAAGTCCGAGCGTGCCGTCGACATAGACGCCACCGGGCACCACGGCCAGCATCCCGATGGTTTCTGCCAGCAAAACCGGTCGGTGAGTCGTTCCATGAATGCCGCCCTCCATCAGAGAATGCCGAGTTTGGCCAGGCTGTCGTTATATTGATCGAAATTATCCCGGGTCCGGTTGAACTCGGCAAGCCAGGCGTCTTTGTCCCAGATCTCGATGAATTCGAGCATGCCGTTCAAAACCACATCTTTACTGATACCGACTTCAGCCCTGAGCGGCGCCGGTAACAACAGGCGGCCCTGCTTGTCCAAAGAACATTCGCTGATACCGGATACAACGTGCCTGATAAAACCCGACAAATTCGGCTCTTCCCTGCCCCTGGTGAGTAATTTGTCTTCTATGATCTGCCATTCTGAGGCGGGATAGGCGCGCAGATATGTCCCCCAGGACGTTATCATCAGCTCCGGGGAACCGTAATGGTGCAACACTTCCCTGAACCTGCTCGGGACATTGAGCCGTCCTTTCGGGTCGAGCGCGTGCTCGGACCTGCTGCGAAACCTGCTCTTGATTATCTCGTCTCTGGCCACGGGGTTATCCACGGAAAACCACAATCAACCGCTTTACATCCACTTTTTACCACTTTCTGTCATTTATACTATCAACCAGATTGAAGTCAAGGAAAAAGACAAGGAACTTCAAGACTCTAGCGCCTCTTCTCAATTCTCTAATACCTACTACATATAGTCGTCCCGCACCAATGAAGCTACCATATGCAGTAGTAACCGCCCATATCAGCGCGCCAAAGCCTGACCTTAAAATGCTCCATAAAATCATTATATATTATTGATATAATAAATTATTTTATGATCATCAGAAAAATTACCAAAATGTCCTGATGTGAGAGCTGGTGGTTAAAAGTGGCTACCGGAGGGAAACGCGATTCGACAGGGCGACCTGACGCCTGGCGGTAAGGCGGTCGCCGATAAGAGACAAGTGCTTGTTTTTGTCAGGCAGGTGCGGCTGGAAAACGGTGATCAGATCCGGGCCGGACGGCTCACTGGACCGATTCGCGGTACTACCGTTTTATTCGTCCTGATCGAACAAGGATGGTTGCATTCGTGCCGAACCGGGTGGCTTACGACCGAAATGCTCATAGGCGGTAATGGTTGCAACCCGCCCACGGGGCGTCCGGGCGAGGAATCCGGACTGGATGAGGAATGGCTCATAGACGTCCTCGAGCGTGTTTTTTTCCTCACAAACGACAGTGGCCAGGGTCTCCAAGCCGATCGGCCCGCCCTGAAACTTGTCGATGATGGTCAACATGATACGCCGATCCATGTCGTCCAGGCCGAAACGATCGACATTGAGCAGGTTCAGGGCCCCGTCGGCTACCTGCCGATCAACGATCCGGTGGTTACCGACCTCGGCATAATCGCGAACCCGCCGCAGCAAACGATTGGCGATTCTCGGCGTGCCCCGGGAGCGGCGCCCGAGTTCCAAGGCACCTTCGTCATCGATATCAACACCGAGGATCCGGGCCGAACGCTTGACGATGGTCACCAATTCCTCCGGGGCATAGAATTCAAGCCGCAACATCACGCCGAAGCGATCGCGTAACGGCGGCGTCAGCAATCCGGTGCGCGTGGTCGCGCCGACCAGCGTGAAACGCGGCAGGTCCATTTTGATCGAACGGGCTCCCGGCCCCTGACCGATGATCAGATCCAGTTGAAAGTCTTCCATGGCCGGGTAGAGAATTTCTTCAACGACATGATTGAGGCGGTGAATCTCGTCGATGAACAGGACATCACCCTCCTGAAGGCTGGTCAGGATGGCGGCCAGATCACCCTGCCGTTCGATCACCGGCCCGGAGGTCACCTTGATGCCCGTGCCCATCTCATTGGCGATGATATAGGACAGCGTCGTCTTTCCGAGGCCGGGAAACCCATGAAACAGGACATGATCGAGGGGTTCGCCGCGCATGCGGGCGGCCTTGATGAACACCTCGAGACTGGCCCGAACCTGCTGCTGGCCGATATATTCGGCCAACCGTTTCGGCCTGAGATCGTTGTCGTTGCTGTGATCCCGACCGATGGGCGCCGGATCGACGAGACGATCGTCGCCGAACAATTCTTCTTCGAAATTCATGCCAGGCTCCTCAGGCATTCTCTGAGCAATTCCTCTAGGGACAACTCATAAAACGCCTCATTGCCGACCCGCTGTTTGACCCTGGTCAACGCCTGCCGGCAGGTCGGATCGCTGTAGCCGAGATTCGTCAGCGCCGAGAGGACATCCATTACCACCGAAGACGTTCCCGGCCCTTCGGTCGTGCCGCCACCGGCAGGGTGAAATTCTCCGGCAGCCGCCAGGTGACCGACCTTGTCCTTGAGCTCCATGCAGATCCGCTCGGCAGTCTTTTTGCCGACGCCCGGCAGAGTGGTCAGCCGCTTCACGTCACCGGTTCCGATGCTGCGGCACAACTCCTCGAGCGGCAGCCCGGCCAGCACCGCCAGTCCCAGTTTGGGTCCGACCCCGGATACGGAAATGAGCGCCAGAAACAGCTCCTTGTCTTCCGCCCCTGGAAAACCGAACAGGACGATGGCATCGTCACGGACCTGCATATGGATGTGGAGAAAGATCTCCTCCCCCTTGTCCGGTAGCCGGGACAGGGCGTCGGCGGTGAGAAAGACCTCGTAGCCGACGCCGTGGACATCGATAATGACCCGGTCTTTCTTTTTCACCACCACCTTGCCGGCAAGCGCTGCAATCATCTCTATCCTCCCGTCTCAGAGACGGAACTGGTTGGCGTGGCAGATCGCCACGGCAAGGGCGTCGGCGGCATCGGTACTCGGCATGGACGGCAGCCCGAGCAGGACACGGACCATATGCTGGACCTGGGCCTTGGCGGCCTGACCATAACCGGCAACGCCCTGCTTGATCAGTTTCGGGCTATAATCGTAGACCTGCAGGCCGTTCTGCATCGCCGCAACCACAGCCGCCCCGCGGGCCTGGCCGAGCTTCAAGGCGGACCGCGGATTGGTCGCCAGGAAGACGTCCTCGATGGCCGCCGCTGTCGGACCGTGGATTTGTATCACCTCGTTGACCCCGTCGAAAATCTGGTTGAGCCGGTGGGCGAACGGCAGCTGCGGCGAGGCCTTGATCACCCCGCAGGCAATGAAGCCGATCCGGCCCCGGTCCGAGACGATCACCCCGTAACCGGTCGTGCGCGAGCCGGGGTCGATGCCGAGTATCCGCTCCATGCCGACCGGTTGTCACTGGTCCGGAAAAACCGGGTCAGGACAGTTTCTCCATCAACGCGGCATCGATGTCGAAATTGGCGTGCACTTTCTGGACGTCATCATGATCCTCAAGATTCTCCAGCAACTTCAGAAGGGCTACGGCGATATTTTCCTCGGTCACCTCCACCGTGTTTTTCGGAATCATCGAAATCGATGCCTCGAGAAAAGATACCCCTTGTTGCTCCAAGGCTTCGCACACGTCGTTGAATGATTCGACATCGGTCAACACCTGAAATTCATTCTCTTCTTCGACGACATCCTCGGCACCCGCCTCCAGCGCTTTGTCCATCAACTCTTCTTCGGCAATTGAAGACTTGTCCACCAGGATCTGGCCTTTTTTATCGAACATCCAGGCGACGCAGCCGTTCTCACCGAGATTGCCGTTGCTTTTGGCGAAGTAATGCCGAACATCGGCCACCGTCCGGTTGCGGTTGTCGGTCATGCACTCGACCAATACCGCCACACCGCCAGGCCCGTAGCCTTCATAGAGGATTTCCTCGTAGATAACCCCGTCGCCGCCACCCGACCCCTTGTCGATGGCACGGGAGATATTGTCTTTCGGCATGTTTTCGGACTTGGCGGCAGCGATGGCCGCCCGTAGCCGGGGATTGCCGTCCGGGTCCGCCCCCTGCCGGGCGGCAACGGTTATCTCCTTGATAAGTTTAGAGAAAATCTTGCCGCGCTTGGCATCGATGGCACCTTTTTTCCGCTTGATGGTCGACCATTTCGAATGTCCTGACATATACCTTCCTGTAATGTTGTTTATTCTGCCCGGCCGACCCGTTGTCGGGCCGCCGTGTCTTACCGCTGTTGCGGATCAGCCGTCTTCCGGTACTCCATGCCGAGGACGAAGAGTTCGCGGCTTTCCTTACGGGAGCTGTTCGGCTTAATCACCTTGACCAGGGAGAACTGCTCCTTCAGGGCCGCGATAAAAGATACCGTATCCTCACCCTGAAACAGTTTGCACAGATAGTGCCCCTTTTCATGGAGCAGCTGCCCGGCAAGATACAGTGTTTGCTCGGCCAAACGCATCGACTGCTGGTGATCGGTCCAGCGATTACCCGTCGTCCGTGGGGCGATATCAGACAGGAGAACCTTGAAGGCCGGCCGGATCCGGCGGATCCGGGAGATCTGCTCCGGGTCGGCGATATCACCGCAGAACCAGTGGATAGCAGCGCCGCCGGGTCGAGCTTCGATGGTCGTCTCCTGCAGGTCGATACCGACGACAACCCCTTTCGGGCCAACTACCTCGGACGCATAGAGCGACCAGCTTCCCGGGTGGCAGCCAAGATCAAGGACGCTGTCGCCGGGCCTGAGCAGCCGATACTTTTTCTGCACCTCTTCCAGTTTATAGATAGACCGTGCCGGATACCGATCCTTCTTGGCCTTCTGAAAATAGTAATCCCTGACTTTTCGCACGGTTCATCCCTTGTGCCCGGACCGGGCTTGCTCCGGTCCACAGCACGCTCCGGTTCGCCCGGACATCTCATGCTTACGCTCGGCAAGATAACGCTCGACCCAGCCAAACGCCTCCTCCCGGGTGTGCACCACTCCTTCAATTACCGCCGTTTCAACGCCTTCCAGCAGTTCGCGAAACAACGGCCCGGGCTCCAGGCCCAATGTAGCAATCAGATCGTTGCCGGTCAACAATTTCGGTCCGTTCAATACCGGAGCGATGGTCTCGTGATAGAGACGGTCGACCCGGGCATACAGCCCGGCCAACTCCGCCTCAATGGTTGCCGGTCGATCCGTGCCCTGCCCGGCCAGCGTGTCGGCCATGGCCAGGATAAACAAACCGGCCAGATCGTCGCCGGCCCGGCGACAGATCTTCAGCAAGGCTCGGCGACTGACCTCGCCGTCACGCCGGGCAACGTTGCAGAGATGAAACGGATGCATGTGCATCGCGATCAACTCGGCGACCCGCTGGGCCCGCCGCCGGTTCCAATGCAGCCGCTCGGCCCGGCGCAAAAACATTTCCCCGCCCCGTTCATCGTGACCGTAAAAGGTAATGCGCGGCTCGCGACTGCCTGCGTCGGGGCGTAGCGCCTTGGCGGCCGGCTTACCGACATCGTGAAACAGCGCCGCCCATTTGAGCTGCATCCGATGACTCGGCTCGGCGAGATAATCAACCAGTGAGCCGGGCGATTCGGGAAAAAACTCCGCCGGTGCATCGATGACCCGTTCCAGACAACGCAGTGTTTCGATATTATGGTCGAGCACATCGAGATGGTGGCAAGCCGGCTGACCAACCCCGTCGCCATGCATCAATTCCGGGGCCACCTCTGCCAGCAGTCCACAAGAATCCATGGCGGCGCAGGCCGAAGCCGCCCGTGGCGTCGCCATGATCCGCTCCCATTCAGCGTTGATCCGTTCGGCAGCACTGCTGGTGATCAGGGGTGCGGCCTCGCCGATCGCGGCCAGTGTCTCGTCCTCGACGATAAAATCGAGCTCGGCGGCTAATCTGATGGCCCGCAACAAGCGCAGTGGATCTGCGACGAAGGCGCCCGGGCAGCAGCGGATGATACCGTTGTCGATATCCTGCCTGCCGCCGAGCGGATCGATCAGGGGCGCCTGACCATGCCCGTCCTTTGCCGCCAGATCGACAGCCATAGCGTTGATGGTGAAATCGCGCTTGACCAGATCCTGCTCTATCTCCGTCGCCCCGTCTCGGAAACCGGCGGCATCGACAACCAACTCGGGCAATACCAGTCTGCAGGTATCATCGGCGGGATCGCCGAGTTCTACCACCGTGCCGCTGCCGAGCCGTCGCGCCAACCGCCGCAGAAATCCGGCGGCGTCACGCTGGACAGCCACATCGAGATCGGGCGGCGCAACGGCAACCCGGCGCAACCAGTCGCGCAAGGCGCCGCCGACCAGGTAGACACGCTGGCCACGACTGCCTCCAATCTCCGGCAACAGGTCAAACAACCCGTCCGGATAGAACCGAGCCAGAGCCGCCAACGATATCTGCTGTTTCTGTCGCACCTTTTTTTTCTCGCCGAAGTTGTCTATAGTAGCCGCTGACGTGCTGCCCAGACAATCAGGGTACCACAATCACCCGATCTGCACACCGTTTCTCAGACGATTTGCCGGAGACCAGATGTCCGACAATTGGTTTTATCAACAGCTGCTTGCCTTCGGCCTCAAGGCGACGCTTGCCGAGTCGGCCGCCCTGATCATCAGTGTCGCCCTGATCCTGCTGACCATAATGATCGCCACCATGGTACTGCGCCGGGTCCTGCGGACGATCAGCATGGGATGGATCAGGCGAAACCGGCATCGCTGGGATGATGTGCTGGTCAATCACCGGGTGATTGACACTGTCAGCTGGTTCGTTCCGCTGCTGCTGATGAATCTGTCCATCGATGCGCTGCTGCCCGAAGGCAGTGCCATCTACCTGATCCTGAAGCGTACCACCCTGGTCTTTTTCGTACTGGTCGGCGTACTCAGCATCAACACCGTCCTGTCGGCCGCCGGAGATATCGCCCGGCTGGTAAAGATGAAACGGGCCGACGTGCTCAACGGCTTCGTCGATGCGGCCAAGATCGCCAGCTATATCTTCGGTGCGATTTTCGTTATCTCGATTTTCTCCGGCATGTCACCGTGGGGAATCATCTCGGTGCTCGGCGGTATGACCGCGGTAACCATGCTGGTGTTCAGGGACACCATCGTCGGCTTCGTCGCATCGGTACAACTGACCGCCACCGACATGGTGCGGATCGGGGACTGGGTCGAAATGCCGTCATATGGCGCCGACGGCGACGTGATTGGCATTTCGATCCACACCATTCGCGTCCAGAACTGGGACAAGACGATCACCACCATCCCCACCTATGCACTGGTGTCAAATTCCTTCAAGAACTGGCGGGGAATGGCCGAATCCGGGGGACGGCGAATCAAGCGAGCGCTGATGATCGATATCAACTCGATCCGTTTCTGCGACCATGACCTGCTCGAACGCTTCTCCAAAATTCATCTACTCAAAGACTATCTCAGCGCCAAGGCCAAGGACATCGATGAATTCAACCGGCAACACTCGTTCCCGGACGATCCGACCCTGCCGATCAACGGCCGCCGGCAAACCAACATCGGCGTATTTCGCGCCTATGTCGTCGCCTACCTGAAAAGCCTGCCGCAGATCAACCAGGAGATGACCTTTCTCGTCCGGCACCTTGCTCCCACCGAGCATGGCCTGCCGCTGGAAATCTACGTCTTCAGCAAAGACAAGCGCTGGGCTCACTACGAAGCGATCCAGGCCGACATCTTTGATCACCTGCTCGCCGCACTGCCGCAATTCGACCTGCTGGTATTCCAGAACCCGAGCGGCCACGACATGCGCCACTGGGGCCGGCCGGCTCTTACCGCTGCACAGCCGGACCAGCACGCATCGTGAGCGAGTCTTTGCAGCCGGAACTGATCATGGCCCCGCTCAAGGGCATCACCGATGCCCTGTTCCGCCGCGTCTACGCCGCTCACTTCTCCGGCCTCGACGGGGCCGTCGCCCCGTTTATCAATCCACAAAGCACGGCCGTCTTTGCCGACAAAGTGCTGGCCGACCTGCAGCCGGAGGCCAATACTTCTCTGCCGCTCACCCCGCAATTGCTCAATACCGATGCAGCCGGTTTTCTGGCCCTCGGCAATCGACTGTTCGAACTGGGCTACCGGGAGATCAACTGGAATTTGGGCTGCCCGGTGCGAATGGTCGCCAAGAAACGGCGCGGCTCCGGCCTGCTGCCCTACCCCGACGCCATCGTCGCGCTGCTGGAAGCGGTCCTGCCGGAACTGAAACCGCGCCTGTCGATCAAGATGCGCCTGGGCTACCATGACACCCGGGAATCGTTGGCACTGCTCCCCCGGCTCGACCCCTTCCCGCTGACCGGGATCACCATCCACGCCCGTCTCGGCAGTCAGCTCTATAGCGGCCAAACCGATCCCGATGCCTTTGCCCGCTGCTGCGACCTGACCCGCCATCGCCTGACCTACAACGGCGATATCATCTCCCGGCAGGTCTTCCACGAACTCGCCGGTCGGTTTCCCTCCGTGGGAAGCTGGATGATCGGCCGCGGCCTGCTCGCCAATCCCTTTCTGCCGTCGGAAATCAAAGGTGCGACCACCACCGGGACAGAGCGGCTTGCCACGTTGGCCGCTTTTCATGAAGAGCTGTACGTGGCTCTCAAGGACCGGCTGAGCGGTCCGGGCCACCTGC
>JAZBPM010000085.1:0-7589 GCA_036351615.1 Desulfofustis sp. | reverse complement strand
TCGATCAATTCCCGCAGCGGTTTCGGCACCATGCTTCTGAGCCTGGTGGTGATGGTCTGTTCGTGTTTCTGCCAGAGGATGCCGAGGCAGATGACGGCGAGGCCGATGATGGTCAGGGTGAACGGGAAGAGCATTGAGTCTTTGAAGACGTCGTAGGCCAGATGGCCAAGGTAGCCGGCAACGCCAAGGCCGCCGAAGACGGCGAAGACGCGGCGGGAGAGGATGGCGCCGACGGTGATGAGCAGCAGGTTGATGCAGAGGTAGAAGAATTTGCTCAGCTCGCTGTCGGAATGCTGCAGCGACAGGCCTCCCCAGAAGGTGAGCACGCCGAAGAGGTAGAGCCAGAAGGCGTAATCCTTGCTGTGCCGGGAGCGGATGTCGATCCAGAAGGCGAGCAGCGTCATCAGCAGGCCGAACCACAGGGAGACGAGTTTGCGCAGCTCCCAGGTGGTGTCCTCCCGGCCGAAGACAAACGGGGTGAGGTCCATGCTCAGGTACCAGAGCGTGACGGCCACCGGCATGATCATGAACGGCAGGCGGTAACGCCAGAGCAGCGCGGCGCCGGCGGCCAGCGTGGCCAACTCCATCAGCAGCCAGTTCCAGTCGATATGGGTGTGGTATTGGCGATAGACGCGCCCTTCCGGCCACAGGCCGATGGCCGACTGCAGGCCGTAGACGGCGAGCGGCGTGAGCACGACGACAAAGGTCGCGACGATGCCGGCGGGGATGGTGTAGCGGCGCTTCAGCAGGTATTCGGTCAAGGCCAGGCCGGCGATACCATAGGCGAGCGTGATGGCCAGCAGGCCCCAGCCGCCGAAGCGTTCCCAGCCGAGCGTCATGAACAGGGTCATGGCGCCGATGGCAATCAGGCCGCCGAGATAGTAGAGGATGTGAGTGACGTGAAAACGGGGTTGGTCTTTGGTGTGGGCGGAAAGAAAGGCCCAGAGGCGTTCGGCCTGCTCTTCGCCGAGCACGCCCTGGTCGGTGGCCTGTTTGAGCAGGCCGCGGTTGACCTCCATGCATCCCTCCGGGGTTTGTGGCCGGCGGTTGGGGGCGCGGGCCTGTGATCCGGACCAGGCGGCCTACAGGATCTGGCTGAGAAAGAGCTTGGTCCGGTCGTTTTGCGGGTTGGTGAAAAAGGCTTCCGGTTCGTTCTCCTCGATGATCTCGCCGTCATCCATGAACATCACCCGGTGGGCGACGCTCTTGGCAAAACCCATCTCGTGGCTGACAACGATCATCGTCATGCCCTCCTGGGCGAGACTGATCATGACATCGAGCACCTCCTTGACCATCTCCGGGTCAAGGGCCGAGGTCGGCTCGTCGAAGAGCATCACGTTGGGCTTCATGCACAGGCTGCGGGCGATGGCGACGCGCTGCTGCTGGCCGCCGGAGAGCTGGCCCGGATACTTGAGGGCCTGCTCGCTGATGCGCACCTTCTCCAGGAAATAGCGGGCGGTCTCCTCGGCCTCCCGCTTTGGCGTCTTGCGCACCCAGATCGGGCCGAGGGTCAGGTTCTCGAGCACGGTCAGGTGGGGAAAGAGGTTAAAATGCTGGAAGACCATTCCCACCTCGGTGCGGACCTTTTCGATGTTCTTCAGGTCCTTGGTGAGTTCGATACCATCCACGACGATGCGGCCCCGCTGGTGCTCCTCGAGCCGGTTGATGCAGCGGATCAGCGTCGACTTGCCGGAACCGGACGGCCCGCAGATAACAATCCGCTCGCCCCGGTGGACGGTGAGGTTGATGTTTTTCAGGACGTGGAAGTCACCGAACCACTTGTGCATCTCCTCGATCTCGATGATCGGATGGGTGTCGCTGATCGTCTCTGCTTGCATACCTGCTTCCTTGTCTGCTTCGCGGCGGTCGTTGGCCGCGTTGGTGCGTTGGTGCCGCCGGTACGGCTACCGGCCGGTATCGAGTTCTTTTTCCAGTTTCCTGCTGTAGTTGGACATTGCAAAACAGCAGATAAAATAAATCAGGGCGACGAAGATATAGGCCTCGGCCGAATAGCCCATCCACTTGGGGTCGCTCAGCGTCGTCTGGGTGGTCTTCAACAGGTCGTAGAGGGCGATGATGACCACCAGCGAGGTATCCTTGAAGGCGGAGATGAGGATGCTCACCGACGGCGGGATGACAATCTTCAGGGCCTGGGGCAGGATGATGAGGCGCATCGTCTGGAAGTAGTTGAGCCCGAGCGACTCGGCCGCCTCGTACTGGCCGCGGTCGATGCCCTGCAGGCCGCCGCGGACCACCTCGGCGATATAGGCGGCGGTAAAGAGGATGATCGCCACCTGGGCGCGCAGGATCTTGTTGACGGTGACGCCTTCCGGCAGGAACAGCGGGAAGACCACCGACGACATGAACAGCAGGCTGATCAGCGGCACGCCGCGGATCAGCTCGATGTAGACGACGCAGAACGACTTGATCACCGGCATGTTCGTCTGGCGGCCGAGCGCCAGCACCACGCCAACCGGATAGGCGGCGGTCAGGCCGAAGACGGAGAGCAGCAGGGTCAGCGGCAGGCCGCCCCAGTTGGCGCTCTCCACCGCGGTCAGGCCGAACAGGCCGCCCTTGAGCAGCAGGCCCATGGCAAACAGGCCGGCCAGCCAGGCCCAGGCGAGCGTCTTGTTCCAGCGGCTGCGCTCCCGGCTGTAAAAGAGCAGCGCCACCAGCAGGCCCATGGCCAGCAGCGGCCTCCACTGCAGGTCGTGCGGGTAGAAGCCGAACAGGATGAAGCGGATATTGGCGCTGATCACCGACCAGCAGGCCCCGTCGGTGGCCCGGCATTCCTCGCTGCCGGTCAGCCAGACGCTGTCGATAAAGGCCCACTTGACCGTGCCCGGCACGATCAGCCAGAGCAGGTAGAGGACGGCCAGAGTCAGCAGGGAGTTGAACCAGCCATTGAACAGGTTGGCCCTGATCCAGCCGATAACGCCGATCTCGGTTACCGGCGGCTTGATCTCATCGCGGTGCGAAGCAGCTGTGGTCGATTTCATCGCGTCTCTATCGCTCCACCAGCTTGATCTTTTTGTTGTACCAGTTCATGAACGCCGACGTGGACAGGCTGAAGATCAGGTAAACGATCATGATCAGGGCGACGCCCTCGATGGCCTGGCCGGTCTGGTTGATGGTCGTGCCGGCCACCGAGACGAAGTCGGGATAGCCGATGGCCACCGCCAGCGAGCTGTTCTTGGTCAGGTTGAGCATCTGGCTGGTCAGCGGCGGCACGATGACCCGCAGGGCCTGAGGCAGGATGATCAGGTGCATGACCCGTCCGGGACGCAGGCCGAGCGAGGTGGCCGCCTCGCGCTGGCCCTTGCCGACCGACTGAATGCCGGCGCGCACCACCTCGGCGACGAAGGCCGCGGTGTAGAGTACCAGGCCGAGCAGCAACGCGGTGAACTCAGGGCTGATGGTTATGCCGCCCTTGAAGTTGAAGCCACTGAGCACCGGTACGTTCATTTCGGTCGGTGCGCCGCCGAACCACCAGACGATGGCCGGCAAACCGATCAGGATCAGCAGCGAGGCGCGAAAGAGCGGAAAGGTCCGACCGGTCGCATCCTGCCGCTTGATCGCCCAGCGCCGCAGGAACCAGACAGCGATGCAGCTCAGCACGAAGGCAGCGGCGGCGTAGCCGAAGGCCGGGTGGTAGTGCGGCACCCCGAAGATCATGCCGCGGTTGCAGAGAAAGACTCCGGGCAGCAGGTCCAGGGCCTGGCGCGGACCCGGCAGGATCTCGTAGAAAAAGGCGTACCAGAAAAAAAGCTGGAGCAGTACCGGAATGTCCTGGAACACCTCGATATAGGCGGCCGCCAGCTTGGAAAGCAGCCAGTTGGTACTAAGGCGGGCGATACCGAGGATGGTGCCGAGCACCACGGTCAGGATGATGCCGATAAAGGAGACGATCAGGGTGTTGAGAAAGCCGACGAGCAGGGCCTTGCCGTAGGAATCGGCGGCCGAGTAGTCGATCAGCGACTCGCCGATCTCAAAGGCGGCCTCTTTCTCGATGAACTCGAAACCGGTGGAGATCGACTGCCGTTCGAGGTTGATCAGCGTGTTGTTGATCAGGTAATAGCCGAGCAGCGCCACGCCGGCCATGGTGACCAGCTGGTAGAGGATGGAGCGCTTGGTCGGATCGCGCAGAAACGGTATCTTTTCCGGAGCTGTCGTCGCCTGCATAGCCGCTTCCGGGCGCTGCCCGGGACCGGTGTCCCGGGCAGCGCCGAAAAGATGAATCGTCGAAAAAAAGGGGCGGCTACTTGAACGGCGGCGAGTACATCAGGCCGCCGTCGGTCCACAGCGCGTTGAGGCCGCGCTCGAGCATCAGCGGCGTGTCAACGCCGACGTTGCGCTCGAAAACCTCACCGTAGTTACCGACTTGTTTGATGATGTTGTAGGCCCAGTTCTCATCGAGGCCGAGGGCCTTGCCGTTACCGGGCGAAACGCCGAGAAAGCGCTGCACCTTCGGATCGGTGCTGCCCATCATCTCGTCGATATTGGCCGAGGTGATGCCGAGTTCTTCGGCCTCGATCATCGCCAGCACCGAATAGTTGACGATGTCCATCCACTGGTCGTCGCCGTGCCGTACCGCCGGGGCCAGCGGCTCTTTCGAGATGATCTCCGGCAGGATTTTGTAATCCGCCGGATTCGGGGCGACGGCCCGGATACCGGCAAGCTGGGAGGCGTCCGAGGTCATACAGTCGCAGCGGCCGGCAAAAAAGGCCTTGGACAACTCGGCGGTGCTCTCGATGACGACCGGGTTCATGTTCATCTTCTGGACCCGGAAGTAGTCGGCGACATTCTGCTCGGTGGTGGTACCGGGCAGCACGCAAACCGAGGCGCCATCCAGCTCCTTGGCGCTCTCGACACCGAGGGCCTTGGGCACGAGGAAGCCCTGGCCATCATAGTAGTTGACCTGGACGAAGTTGAGACCGAGGTCGGTGTCACGGCTCAGGGTCTGGGTGGCATTACGGGTCAGCACATCGATTTCACCGGACTGCAGCGCGGTGAAACGGGTTTTGGCGGTCAGCGGAGTGTACTTGACCTTGTCGGCATCGCCGAAGACGGCGGCGGCAACGGCCCGGGCCGTATCGACATCGAGACCACGCCACACTCCTTTCTCGTCCGGTTTGGCAAAACCGAACAGATCGCCGTTGACGCCGGCCTGGATAAAGCCCTTGGCCTTGACGTCATCAAGGGTTCCCGCCATGGCCACTGAGGTGGCCAGACAGAGAGACGCTGCCATGACCGGGATTGTCCGCATCAAGTGTTTCATCGAAGCCCTCCTTGTGATTGGAAAAGAGTTCCAGACGTGTCGCGACCGCTACGGACGGTCGCCCTACCACTCTTTATGGGGAACTTGAAAATTCTGAATTTCGTTCAAGATCGAGGCGAGCAAGAAAATTTTACCGCAGGCATATACATGATATTCCGAGGATAAAATTTGATTACGCAACGATGATATTGAGCGAAGTGGCAATTTTTCAAGGTTCCCTTATTGTCGAACCGGCACCGGGCCGATGACATGATAACCGGCAAGAATCCCCCCTGCACTGCGTTGTTATCGCAAGAATTTCCGCTGCTGTCAAGCAGTTTGACTCCGTCCGCCGGTCATGCAGCGGCTTCGGTCCGTCTCCGGCGAGCGAGCGCTCAACCGGGGCGGGCTTATCGCGCAAAATAATCCGCGAACTCCGCTTCGGCCTGGGAGAAGCGGATGGCAAAGCCGAGCCCCTCGAACTTTTCGGTGATCAGCTTCATCGTGTTGACGCCGAGCACCTCGCCCTGATCGTTGACCAGCGGGCCGCCGGAATTGCCGGGGTAAATCTGGGCATCGGTCTGGATATAGCCGTCACGCAGACCGGAAATGACCCCGGCGGTGATTGAGTTGTTGAGCTGGAGCGGCGAGCCGATGGCATAGACGGCCCGGCCGTAGGCGATCTGGTCGGTCGGGGCGGGACGCAGGTACGGCGTGACAAAGCCGTTGAGCTTGAGCAGGGCCAGGTCGTAGGTATCGCTGACCCGATAGAGCAGCGCCGACTGCTCGCTACCATCGGCAAGGGTTACCGGGAACCGCGATTGCCGGGCCAGCTGCTCGTTGGCGTTGCGCCAGCCGTCACGCTGCCGGCGAAATTCACGGCTTTTCCCCTGATACTCCTCTTTTCTGGCCTGGTGCTCGCGCCGCCACATCTGCAGGGTCTTGGCCCGCTCCCGCAGGCTCTGCTCGACATCTTTGCGCCACTGCGGGTTGAGACGGCTGCCGAACTCATCGATCCGTTGTTGCAGCAGGCGGCGATCCTGCTCCAGTTTCTTCTCGTAGGCGGCAAGCCGCTCCTCGTCCTGCTGCAGCGAGGCCTGCCAGCGTTTCAGCTTGCTCTCCGCATCACCGAGTTTGTCTTCAACCTGGCGGTTGTTCTGCTCGCTGCCTCGGACCACGTGACGGTTGGTGATGATCAGTCCCTGGTCGTTGACGAAAAAACCTGAACCGGAGCCGGCCTCGGTGGTGATCGAGACCACCGCGTGGCTGGCCCGCTCCAGCGGCGACTGGGCCGGCAGCGTGGCGGCGAGCTGGGCGGCCAGGTCCTTACCGGCGGCCGGTGCGCCGGCAGGTGGCTCGTCAGCCGCTCGATCCCGGCGAGGGCCGGCCGGCGGTCCGTCGACATTGTATTTGATCTCGGCGATATCACCGATATCGATGGTGATCATGCCGCCGAACTGCTCGTAGCTGACCTGACCGCCAGTGCGATCGATCACCTCCGTGCTGATCACGGAGCCGTTTTTCAGGTGGATTTCGTGGCCGCCCCAGGCGCTGCCGGTGCACAACAGCGACAGCAGCAGGAGGGCCGACAGGACGATGCGATACGGTCTCATAACAGGCTGTCAGCGGCTCTCGGGGCCGGCACGGCGACAAGAGTTCTTCGGCCGAACCCGGTGTGTATACTACAATAGCATTTTCACCAGCACAAAACCACCGATGAGCAACACCATGAAAATAACGGACAGGATATTGAAATACCGGTCGATGAAATATTTGACCGGGGCTCCGAATTTCCAGATAAATGCGGCCACCAGAAAAAAACGGGCGGCCCGGGAGAGGGCCGAGACCACGAGAAAGGTAGCCAGGTCCAGTTTGAAGGCGCCGGCGGTTATGGTGAAGAGCTTGTACGGCAGCGGGGTGAAACCGGCCGCGCCGACCGCCCAGGCATCATAGGCGCGGTAGAGATCCTGGACGCGCAGATACTTGTCCTCGAAACCGTACCAGGCAATGATCTGCTGACCGACCGAGTCCATGAACCAGAAACCGAGGCCATAGCCGAGCGCCCCGCCGAGCACCGAGCCGGCCGCGCAGACCGCCGCGAAGAAAAAGGAGCGGGACGGCGCGGCGATGCACATGGCGATGAGAAAGACGTCGGGTGGAATCGGGAAGAAGGATGACTCGACAAAGGCGATGAAAAACAGCGCCCAGACCCCGTAGGGTCCGGCGATCCAAGCCATGCAGGTATCGTAGAGCCGTTTGAGCGGACCGCCGGCCAGCTTCACCGTCGTTTCACCCGGATCGCTGTTACCAGCCATGTTTCCCCACCAGGTCG
>JAZBPM010000084.1:0-2162 GCA_036351615.1 Desulfofustis sp. | reverse complement strand
CATGCCCGGGTGATTCCCGCCGAGGCGCTGACGCAGGAACCGCGACAACGCCGGATCTCGACGGAAACGGTACCCGATGGAATGGCAGACACGGTGGTCGGCTGCGCCGAATGCCATACGATGAATGCCAAGGCCCATCCGGACAGTTTCGAGCATAATGGTTTCACCATCCACACGGTTGTTTCCCCGGCTGACTGCGCAGGTTGTCACCCGGTAGAAGTCGAGGAGTTCGCCGATAACCTAATGGGACAGGCCTATGGTAATCTGGTCAACAACCCGGTTTATCAGATGATGGTCGACAGCACCAACGGCATGCATGTCTATGAGCAGGGGGTGATGACCTTCCACGGTTCCGACCCGATCAGCGATGCCGACTCGTGTCTCGCCTGCCATGGCACCGATGTCAAGGTGACCGGCTCGGAGACTCGTGACACAGAAATGGGCGAAATGGACTTCCTCACCCTTTCCAACTGGCCCAATGCCGGAGTCGGCAGACTCAACCCCGACGGCAGCAGCGGCGCCTGCTCTTCCTGCCACACCCGGCACCAGTTCTCCATCGAGATGGCCCGCAAACCCTATACCTGCGGCCAGTGTCACAAGGGGCCGGACGTCCCCGCCTATAAAGTCTATTCGGTCAGTGTGCACGGCAATATCCAGAAAGCGATGGACGCCTACTGGGATTATCAAGCAGTCCCCTGGACGATCGGCAAGGATTTTACCGCGCCGACCTGTGCCACCTGCCACGCCAGCGAATTGATCGATGAACAAGGTGAACTCCTTGCCACGCGGAGCCATCGCATGAATGACCGGCTACCCTGGCGAATTTTCGGCCTGCCCTACGCCCATCCCCACCCGATATCGGCTGATACAACGACAATCGTCAACTCCGCTGGGCTCAATCTGCCCACTGAGCTGGATGGTACTCCCGTGAGCGAGTTTCTCATTGATGAAGAGGAAATGGCCGGTCGTCAGGCGACGATGGAGGCGGTTTGTCTCGGTTGTCATAGCAGGCAATGGGTTGACGGCCATTTCCTCCGCCTGGATAAGTCCATCGAAACCGCCAACCATATGACCTTGCAGGCAACGAAAATTCTCAGCCAGGCATGGGAAGAAGGACTTGCCGCGGGAATCCCGCAGGGAGCTAACCCCTTTGACGAAGCGATCGAACTCAAGTGGGTTGAACAGTGGCTCTTCTTTGGTAATTCGGTACGCTTTGCCACCGCCATGGGCGGGGCTGATTACGGTGTATTTGCCGATGGCCGCTGGACCCAGAATAAAAACCTCCAGGAGATGCACGACTATCTCAAGCTCCTGCGGGCAAGCAAGGTGCCGGAGTAAAGGAGCGGGGCTCGGGGACAGAGAGCTTATTCTACTCTGTCCCCCAAAAAGCAAGTTACAGGCCGACTCGTCAGGCCGATGCACGCTTCCGTTGAAAATGCCGGCTGACTGTCTTCTGTCCTTCCACCAGCAGAAATACCCCACAACCGATGGCCCCGGTGATCAACCAGTCGCGAAGTGTCAGGTCGGCCGAGCCGAACCACAGCTGCATCAATGGTGCGTGGGTGAAGAGAACCTGAAAACCGAGCAGCAGACCGACCGCCATCCAGACCACCGGATTGACGAACCATAACGTCAGCCGCAGACTCGACTGCTCGATAAACCGTGCATTGAACAGGTAGAATATCTGCCCGAAGACCAGGGTGTTGACCGCCATGGTCCGCGCCTGCTCAATCGGCATCTGCCAGCGGCCGGCCAGCAGGAAGACGGCGATGGTAGCACTGCCGATCACCAGCGAGACGAAGGCAATGCGCCAGATCAGCAACGGGCCGAGAATCGGTTCGTCGGACTGGCGCGGCGGTCGGTCCATCACTCCCGGCTCCGTCGGCTCGAAAGCCAGCGCCAGGGCCAGGGTAACCGCAGTCACCATGTTGACCCAGAGAATCTGCACCGGGGTCAACGGCAAGACCAGGCCGAACAGGACCGCCGCCAGGATGACCAGCCCTTCGGCGCCGTTGGTGGGTAGTATGAAAAGAATCGCCTTGCGCAGGTTATCGTAAATGGTGCGGCCCTCTTCCACGGCCCGCTCGATGGAGAGAAAGTTATCGTCGGCCAACACGATATCGGCAGCCTCTTTGGTCGCCTCGGTACCTTTGATACCCATT
>JAZBPM010000083.1:0-7274 GCA_036351615.1 Desulfofustis sp. | reverse complement strand
TTCACGGTCTATTTCTGCGGAGAAACGACGACCGGAGTGCTGTCGGCGACACTACTCCGATTACAGGCCGCATTTTCGGTCAACCTGACGCCGTCTCACAATCCTCTGGAATACGGCGGTTACAAATACAACGCCGCCGACGGCGGTCCGGCCGCGGCCGAGTTGACCCGGCTGATCACGAGCAATGCCCGGGAGCTGATCTCCCGGCCGACCTCGGAGGAGGCGGAAGGTGCCACACCGCAGGGTGAGTGTCAGTCAATCGATTCATTGTCTCTGTGGCAGGAGCTGGTGGACACCCAGGTTGCGGTACATCGTATCGAGTACCGCACACTGCTCGATCGCGCTGCGGCCCATGACGACCTCGTTATTGCCGTCGATGCGGTACACGGGGCGAGCCGGCTGCACATCGAGCGTCTCCTCGGTCCGGCCGCGAACCACCTGCAGCTGTTGCGCGGCACCGCCGATGTTACGTTCGGAGGAATCGCCCCGGAACCGTCATCGGCCAACCTGCAGACGGTCAATGATGTTCTTGCGGACAGCTCGGCGCGCTTGAAGATCGGTGCTATTATTGATCCGGACGGTGACCGAATCCGTTTCACCGACGGTACGACCGAGATCGGTATGAATCAGTTCGGAGCACTGGCCTACTTCTTCCTGCACGAACAGAAAGGGCTGAGGGGGATGGTGGCGAAAACGGTGGCTACCTCGAACCTGGTCAACGCGGTGGCCAAAGGGCTCGGCGAGCAGGTCTTCGAGACCAGGGTCGGTTTCAAGGAGTTCAAGCCGGTGATCGGCAAGGCGCTCGTCTGTTTTGAGGAGTCCGACGGTATTTCCATCATTGGCCATACACCGGAAAAAGATGCCTATATCGGCCTGTTGCTGGCCATTGACATGGTGCTCGAGAGCGGGCGGAATCTCGGCGAGCTGCTCCGGGAGCTCGAGGCGCGTTACGGGGCGTTCTATCCGGACCGTGATAGCGTCGTCGTCAGCCGAAGCGGCGCCGAACTTGATCGGACCCTGGCTGAGCTCGAGCGTTACCGGGTTGGCGGCCGCGTTGTCGTCGGAGATGAGGAGAAGACGATCCGGGAGGTCATCGACATCGATGGTCGGAAAATAATTTTTGAAGACGATTCCTGGTTGATGATCAGGCCGTCGGGTACCGAACCGAAGGTGCGTTTTTATGTCGAATCCCGAACACCGGACGGAGCCGGTCATCTGGTGGCGACTGCCCGGCGGATGCTCGACGAGCTCGGCCTGCTGTGATACACCGCCAGGCAAATCGCCTGGTTCCGGCAGGCGCCGCAGGGTGACGGCGCCGCTGTCGGTGATATGTTTGACACCCGTCATGATGAAAACGGGGCGCTCGGCCCCGACGAACACCAGATCCAGGAGCTACATCCATGTGGGACTATACAGATACGGTCACTGAGCACTTTCAGAATCCTCGTAATGTCGGCGAGATCGAAAACGCCGACGGGGTCGGCGACGTCGGTTCGCTGGCCTGCGGTGATGCTTTGAAGCTGACGTTGAAAATCGAAAACGATCGGATCGTCGACGCTAAATTCAAAACCTTCGGCTGTGCCAGCGCAATAGCCTCTTCATCGGCGTTGACCGAAATGATCAAGGGGATGAGTATTGCCGAGGCCGAAAAGATCACCAATGAGGACATCGCCAACTTCCTCGGCGGTCTGCCCAAGGAAAAAATGCATTGTTCGGTCATGGGGCGAGAAGCGCTCGAGGCCGCCTTGGCGGACTATCGCGGTGTGGCTCTGCCGAAGGCTGAAGGTGAGGTGATCTGCGAATGCTTCGGCGTCACCGACCTGGAGGTCATCCGGGCCATCAAAGAGTCGCATCTGCGCTCGGTGGAAGAGATCACCAATTTTACCAAGGCCGGCGGCGGTTGCGGCAAGTGCGAGGGGCGTTTGCAGGAGTTGCTCAATAAGACGGTCTCCGACGGGCTCAGGGTGGTCCCGCTGAAGAAGTCGCGCCAGCGCATGACCACGCTGCAGAAGATCAAAAAAATCGAGGACGTGCTTGAACGGGAAATAAGGCCGGGTCTCCGTATGGACGGCGGCGATATCGAACTGATCGATGTCGACGGCGATTTCGTGACGGTCTCCCTGCGGGGGCAATGCACGAGCTGCTTCAAGTCACAGACGACGATCAAGGAGTTCGTCGAGAAAAAGCTCCGGGAACAGGTGCTTGATTCTCTGGTAGTGGAGGAGGACAAATGATGGAGCAACAGGACCAGGTGATCTATCTCGATAACAACGCGACCACCCGGGTGGCGCCGGAAGTGCTTGATGCGATGATGCCGTATCTGACCGATCTCTACGGGAACCCGTCCAGCATGCATACGTTCGGCGGACAGGTCGGCGGGGCCTTGAAACAGGCCCGGGGCCAGGTGGCGGACTTTATCGGCTGTGATCCGGAGGAGGTCATCTTCACCAGTTGCGGTACCGAGAGTGATTCCACCGCGATCCTTTCGGCCCTGCGGGCCGCACCGGAGAGACGACATATCGTAACGACCCGGGTCGAGCATCCGGCGGTGAAAAACCTCTGTGAGAATATCGGCTCGATGACCGGCACCAAATACCGGGTGACCATGCTCAAAGTCGACGAGGACGGCATGGTCGACATGAACGACTATCTCGAGTCGCTGACCGAGGATACCGCCGTTGTCAGCATCATGTGGGCCAACAACGAGACCGGCGTTATTCTGCCGGTAGGGGAAATGGCTCGACTGGCCAAAGAACGCGGCATCCCTTTTCATACTGATGCCGTGCAGGCCGCCGGAAAAATCCCGATCGACCTGGCGTCACTCGACATCGACTACTTGTCGATGTCCGGTCACAAGCTGCATGCTCCGAAGGGGGTCGGCATCCTCTATGTCCGTCGGGGAACGCCCTTCGCACCGTTTTTGGCGGGCGGTCACCAGGAGCATGGCCGCCGTGCCGGCACCGAAAATGTCGCCTCGATTGTCGGTCTCGGTCGGGCCTGCCAATTGGCGCAGGAAAAGATGGTGGAAGAAAACAGCCGGGTTAAGGCACTGCGTGATAAACTGGAGGCCGGACTGCTTGCATCGGTTCCGCGCGCGTTGCTGAACGGACATCGGTTGCAGCGGTTGCCGAATACGACCAACATCAGTTTTGAATATGTCGAAGGAGAATCGATCCTGCTGCATATGAACCGCCATCGGATCTGTGCGTCGTCCGGTTCCGCCTGCACATCCGGCTCGCTCGAACCGTCCCACGTACTGCGGGCAATGGGCGTTCCGTTCACCGCCGCGCACGGTTCGATCCGTTTTTCCCTGAGCGTTTACAATACGGAGCAGGAAATCGATTTCGTTCTCGAGAAAATGCCGCAGATTATTGCCCAACTCAGAGAAATGTCGCCGTTCTGGCCGGGAGAGTGACATGCTCATCGTTGAACCCAGCTATCAGATACAAGATGACCTGGACCAGGCCTCGCTCGTCGTTCGGCTGGAGGCCTGTGGCCGCATTTGCTACAAGAGTGAGGAGCTGATCAGTTCCGATTCGGCCTTGCCTTTTGTAAAAAAGATCGCTGCCCACGGGCACAATTCGGTTCTGGAGATGGCGGTCGTAACGCTGCTGCTGACCGGTGATCTGGAACCGGAGTCACTTTATGCGCTGCAGCCGAAATACCTGGTGATCGATTCCTACCAGGACGGCCTGCTGGTTACCGGGTCGGTACGTGCCTTTCGTGAATGCGCCGGTTTCGCCTCGCGCAGCAAGCTGGTTGCGGCCATGGTCGGGTTTCTCGCCGGTCGGCACCCCTATCTTTTTGAAGGAGTTGCCGATTCGGCCAAAAATTCGACTGGTATCGGCGATATCAGCGTTAAAAAAGTGGCGCTGCAGGACGTGGAGCAGTTACCCGGACCGCTGCTGCTGCGGCACCGCTATGTTGGCGTCAAGTTTATCGTCAATCGGGCGGTGACCCACGAGTTGGTTCGTCATCGCCCCTGTTCATTCCTGCAGGAGAGTCAGCGTTATTGCCGCTACAGCCAGGACAAGTTCGGCAACCAGGTCAGCTTCATCAAACCTATGTTTTTCAAAGAAGATTCGGCTGAATATAAACTCTGGCAGCAAGCCATGGAGCAGACGGAGCAGATCTATCTGCAGCTGCTGGCGACGAGCACGCCGCAGGCCGCCCGAACCGTCCTGCCCAATTCCTGCAAGACGGAGATCATCACCTATTGCAATCTCGCACAGTGGCGACATATATTCAGCTTGCGTACGATCCCGGCGGCGGAACCGTCGATGCGGGAGATCATGATTCCGTTAGCGGCGGAGTTGCAACGTCGCTATCCTGTTTTGCAGCACGTTTAGTTCTTTTCGGGGGAGTCGGGTGTGCCGGGCAACGGCCCGTTCGGATGAGTTCGCCGGCGGGCCGCCGCCTCGGGCGCTGAGGATAACCCCTTGACATGGCAGGCTGAACGGATATAAGGTTCATCTGTCAGGCCGTTCCTGAGGTGCGTCATCAACTCTAACTACATGGTGAAAGGGAGGTAATCAATGGTGCTTGATCCGACAAAACACGCAGATTGGGAAATCGCGCAGGAAGCGGAAACCAGAATGAAGACGGTGTACCAGATCGGGGAGGAACTTGGCCTGGAAAAAGAGGAATTGCTGCCCTACGGGCACTATGTCGCAAAGCTCGATTATCGCAGGATTCTCGATCGGCTCGGCGACAAACCTGACGGCAAGTATGTCGATGTAACCGCCATTACCCCGACCCCGCTCGGCGAAGGGAAATCGACCTCGGCCATGGGACTGGTCCAGGGACTCGGCAAGCGCAACAAATCGGTCATCGGCGCAATTCGTCAGCCGTCGGGTGGCCCGACCATGAATATCAAGGGCTCGGCGGCCGGTGGCGGGCTTGCCCAGTGCATTCCACTCAATGAGTTTTCTCTCGGTCTGACCGGGGATATCAATGCCATCATGAACGCCCACAATCTCGGGATGGTGGCGCTGACTTCCCGGATGCAGCATGAGGCCAACTATACCGACGAACAATTGGCCCAGCGTAATCTGAAGCGGCTCGACATCCACCCGAAAAAGGTCGAGTTTCGCTGGATTATCGACTTCTGCGCGCAGGCCCTACGCAATATCACCATAGGTATCGGCGGCAAGGCCGACGGCCTCACGATGCAATCCAGTTTCGCCATCGCCGTTTCTTCGGAAATCATGGCGATTCTCGCAGTTGCTACCGACCTGGCGGATATGCGTCGACGGATCGGCAAGATCGTCGTCGCCTACGACAAGCAGGACCGCCCGATCACCACCGCCGATCTCGAGGTCGACGGCGCGATGACCGCCTGGATGGTGCAGGCCATCAACCCGAACCTGATGCAGACTTTGGAGGGGCAGCCGGTTCTCGTTCATGCCGGACCGTTTGCCAATATCGCCATCGGCCAGTCGTCTGTCATTGCCGACCGGGTCGGCCTGAAACTGGCCGACTACAACGTGACCGAGTCCGGTTTCGGCGCCGATATCGGTTTCGAGAAATTCTGGAACCTCAAGTGTCGCTTTTCCGGCAACAAACCCAATTGTGCGGTGGTGGTTGCAACCATCCGGGCGCTCAAATGTCACGGCGGCGCCCCGATCCCGGTCCCCGGCAAGCCGATGCCGGCGGAATACAAAAACGAAAATGTCGGTTGGGTCGAGGCGGGCACCCAGAATCTGCTCCACCATATCGAAACGGTCAAGAAGGCCGGTATCAATCCGGTGGTCTGCATCAATGCCTTCTATACCGATACCGACAACGAGATCAAGGCGGTCCGCCGCCTCTGCGAAGCGGCCGGTGCACGGGTGGCCCTGTCGCGCCATTGGGAGAAAGGCGGCGACGGAGCCGTCGAGTTTGCCGATGCGGTCATCGATGCCTGTGAAGAGCCCAACGATTTCAAGTTTCTCTATGAACTCGATACACCGCTGGACAAACGCATCGAACTGATTGCAAAAGAGGTCTACGGTGCCGACGGCGTGAGCTATTCGGCCGATGCGGCGGCGAAACTGAAGCGACTGTCCACTGATCCCGATATGGCGACCATGGGAACCTGCATGGTCAAGACCCATCTGTCCCTGTCCCATGATCCGAAACTGAAGGGAGTGCCGAAGGGATGGACGCTGCCGGTCGCAGATATCCTGACCTATAAAGGGGCGGGCTTTGTCGTTCCGGTTGCCGGTACGATTAGTCTGATGCCTGGAACCGGATCCGATCCGGCCTATCGTCGGGTCGATGTTGACCTTGAATCGGGGCGGGTTACCGGCGTCTTCTAGGGCGCAGAAAATGATATATTTGGCCGTGCGGGTGTTGTATACTCGGAATGAGTCTTGTTATTGATCCAATTTCAACGGATATAACGTTATATGGCAACATCTGCATCGACCACAACCCGTAAATCCTCAATCAAAAAGACGGTCAAGGACCAGTCGGGTGCCGGAAAAATAAAGCTTGGCGAGCTGATGAGCAAGTCAGGCTATATTACCGCCACCCAGTTTGAGACCGCCAAACGTGAAGTCCAGAAGAACGGCGCCCGGATGGGCGCCGTTCTTCGTCAGCTTGAGTATATCGACGAAGACACGGTTTTTAATTTTCTCAGCCGGCACCATAACTATCCGGCTGCGGTTATTAAAAATGAGCCGCCCAGTCCGGAAGCGATCAAGCTGATCCCCTACGATCTTGCCAAAAAATATATGGCCTTTCCGCTGCGTATGGCGGGCAACACCCTGCAGGTCACCATGGCTGAACCGTCCGATGCATCGGCGGTTGAAGAATTGCAGGACGAGTTGGGTAAAGAGCTTTCCGTTTGCGTTTCAACGGAGAGAGATATTGTCGAGGCCTACAGGAAATATTACGAGATCGACGATGAGGAGGCGAAAAGCTTCTTCATCGGCGAGGAAGCGCACGACGAGATCTCTATCACCGAAGTCGACGACTTCGGCGCCATCGTTGCAGAAGCCGCCGACACGTTCGAGATTGAGACCGGTGACGACGATGCCGGACTCGATCAGTTCGCTGCGTCCGATGCACCGATCATCAAGCTGGTCAACGGTATTTTAGTCAAGGCGGTCCAGGAGGGCGTCTCCGATATCCATATCGAGCCGTACGAGCGCAGTATGCAGGTCCGGTATCGGAAGGACGGTTCTCTCTATAAATCGATGAACCTGCCGCTGACCATTAAGAATGCCATGACTGCACGGGTCAAGATTCTTGCCGGGCTTGATATCACCGAACGTCGCGTTCCCCAGGAC
>JAZBPM010000082.1:0-5714 GCA_036351615.1 Desulfofustis sp. | reverse complement strand
GGGTGACTATACCCAGGCCGAACTGGAACAGGCCGCCGAAAAAACGTATCGAGTCCTTCGCGAGCTGCGCCCCGCGCTCTGGCGGGGTGGTTCGACCTATCCGGAGTCGCCGGTGCGGATGGACACGTTGTTTGCCGACGGCGAGCTGGACTTTTCCTTTTCCTATCATCAAGGGGACGCGTCGCGTAAAATCCTCGACGGGTTGTTTCCTGACACGGTGCGTACCTTTGTCTTTGACGAGGGGACGATTGCCAATACCCATTTCGTGGCTATTCCGTACAATGCGGCTGACAAAGCGGCGGCGATGGTGGTCGCCGACTTTTTGCTGTCGCCCGAGGCGCAACTGGAAAAAGCGAAGCCCGAGGTCTGGGGTGATTTTCCGGCGCTGAGCCAGCAAAAATTGCCGCCACAGTGGCAGCAACGTTTTGCCGATCTGCCGCGCGGACCGGCAACGCTCGACGATGCCGAGCTGCAGTCCCATCAACTTCCCGAGCCGCCAAGTGAAATCCTGATTTATCTGGAACAGGGCTGGGAACAGCAGGTCTTGAAGAACAGGTAATGCTCCATCCCGGCACGTCGTCCACTCCTGCCGTCCGGCCGACGGGTAGAACGACAACGGCGGGAACGCTCTGCCTCCTGCTCGGTCCCGCGCTGGCGGTGGTGATTGTCTTGTTCGCCGGCGGATTGGTGCTCGGCCTCCTGCAGGCCGGCGGTTATGTACCGGGCCGCGGGTTTTCCTCACTCACTGCAGAGTATGTCAGGCGGGTCCTGGTCGATCCCGAACTGCTGCGCAGTTTCGGCCTGACCTTTTACATCTCGGCGACCTCAACGCTGATCGCTTGCCTGGTCAGTGTGCTGCTGGCGATGGCCTTGATCGGTCTGGCCGGCCGCAGCAGGGTCGTCTATTTCTTGCTGCAACTGCCACTCACCGTTCCCCATCTGGTGATTGCCATATCGGTGCTGCTGCTCCTCTCGCCATCCGGCCTGATTGCCAGGCTGGGCGTGGCGATCGGGCTGATCACCGAGGCTTCGGAGTTTCCGCTGCTGGTCAACGACCCGCTTGGTATCGGTATCCTGGCCGTCTACGTCTGGAAAGAGATTCCCTTCATCACCTTCATGCTGCTGGCGGTACTGAAAAATATGGGGACCGAGCTGCTCGAAGCCGGAGCGACCCTGAAAGCGACAAGGCGCCAACGCTTTTTCCATATCACCCTGCCGATCATCGCTCCGGCGCTCGGGGCTTCCGGGCTCATCGTCTTTGCCTTCACCTTTGGCGCTTTCGAGGTTCCCTATCTGCTCGGTCGCACCCATCCGCTGCTGCTGCCGGTCTGGGCGTATCGCAACTACAGTGATATCGATCTGCTTTCCCGACCCGAAGGAATTGCGATCGGCTTGCTGATCACGGTGATCATTATCGTCTCGATCGTCCTGTCGCATCTGCTTCTCGGCTTTGCCCGCAAACGGGGGATCACCGTATGAACGGGCGGGGGCGATTGTTGTTCTGGACCATCGTGTTGAGCGTCGGTATGCCGTTTGTGCCGCTGCTGCTCTGGTCGTTCAGCGAGCGCTGGTTCTTTCCGGATCTGTGGCCACAAGAGTTCGGCCTGCGGGCCTGGGGCTATGTCTTTACCACTGCCGGCAGCCAGATTATCGGCGGCTTGGCCACCAGTTTCCTGCTGGCGCTGACCACCGCAGTGATCTCTCTGCTCGTCGGCATCCCCGCCGGCCGTGCCCTGGGGCTCTATGATTTTCCCGGCAAACGGTTGGTGGCCCTGGTGCTGGTCCTGCCGGTCATCGTACCGCCATTGGCCGTGGCAATGGGACTGCATTTCTGGTTCATCCGGCTCGGGCTGGCCGAGACCTTTGCCGGTGTGGTGCTCATTCATCTCACCTTTTGCGTGCCCTATGCGATTTTTGTGCTCTGGGGCGTATTCAGCGATTATAACCCGGAGATCGAAGAACAGGCGCGGACCCTGGGCGCCTCGGCCGGCCGCGTGGTCTGGTCGGTAATGTTGCCGATGATCCTGCCCGGCGTCACGGTCGCGGCCTTGTTCTCCTTTCTGCTCTCCTGGTCGCAATATCTCAGCACGTTGATCATCGGCGGCGGCAAACTGCTGACCCTGCCCATCCTGCTCTTTGCCCTGATGGACAGCGGTGACCGGCCGGTGGCCGCGGCCGTCAGCCTGGTCTTCGTGGTGCCGGCTTTTGTTGCCCTGGTGGCCAGTGCCCGGAGCATCGGCCGCCGCGGTCTGCAAGGGGTGCGCTGATGGGCCGTCTCGAACTGCGCGAGTTGACCATCCGTTACGGTGCCAAAACGGTGATCAGCGAACTCAACCTGCAACTGCAGGACGGCGAGATCCTCTCCTTGCTCGGGCCGAGCGGTGCCGGCAAGAGTACGGTGTTGAAAGCCGTTGCCGGTCTGCTGCCGCCGTTTTCGGGCTCGATCGCGATTAACGGGCAGCCGGCGGACCACCTGCCGGCCGAGCGTCGCGATACGGTGCTGATCTTCCAAAAGCCACTGCTCTTTCCCTTTCTCAATGTCGGCCAGAACATCGCCTTCGGCCTGCGCATGACCGGCCGCAGGGGAGCGGCCGCCCGGCAGCGGATCGAGCGAATGATCGCGATTACCGGTCTGCAGGGGCTGGAGCAGCGGCGGGTCCACCAATTATCGGGTGGTCAGCAGCAACGAGTGGCACTGGCGCGGGGACTGGTCCTCGAGCCGTCCATTCTGCTTCTTGATGAACCGTTTTCCTCGCTTGATGCCGAACTTCGCGAACAGATGCGGGAGTTGATCCGCACCATTCAGCAGCAGACGAAGACCACCATGCTCTTCGTCACCCACGACCAGAGTGAGGCCTTTGGTGTCAGCGACCGGGTTGCGCTGCTGCTCGACGGCAGGCTGCGCCAGACCGGTCCGCCGGAACAGGTTTTTTACCGGCCGGCCGATGTCGACGTGGCCCGCTTTTTCGGGTGCAACAATGTGCTGCCCGGCAGTATCCGTGACGGCTATTTCCTCGGTGCCCGGGTTCGGGTGCCGACTCAGCGTGCCGATTGCAACGAGGCGGTGGCGATGATCCGGCCGGAGGATGTGCGGCTTCATCCTGCTGTGTCCGGCAGCGACCGGCCGACCGGCCGGATCAGCGATATTCGCTTCGAAGGGGCGATGAGCCGGTTGACCGTGACCACCGAAGACGGTCCGGTATCGGTGCTGTCCATTAGGCCACACTGGCATCTCGGTGAACTCGCCGGCCTTGAGTTCCCCGTCGATCGACTCCATGTTTTTCCCGCAGGGCAATAAAAATGATACGGCATCATCTTCCGAGCCCGCTTCCAGGCCTTAAGCGATCAAGCTTTTCAGGCCGGGAAGAATCTCGTCACGGAGTTCGGGACGGTCGAGGGCGAAGGAAATATTAGCCAGCTGAAAGCCGGCCTTGTCGCCGCAGTCGAATCGTTTGCCGGCAAACGTGTAGCCGAAAACCGGTTGTTCCTGCAGCAGGGCGGCCATGGCATCGGTGAGCTGAATTTCGCCGCCGGCGCCTGTTTTCTTGCGTCCCAGGTAGGAGAAAATCTTCGGCGTCAGGATATATCTGCCGATAACCGCCAGATTTGACGGGGCCTTCTCAGGCGGTGGTTTTTCCACCATCGACCGCACCCGAAAGGTATTGTTGAATGCCGGTTCGGCATCGATTATGCCGTAGCGGTGTGTCTGATCTTTCGGCACCTCGATAATGGCCATCATCGAGGCCCGGAGTCGGTCGAATTCCTGGATCATTTGATACAATACCGGAACCTCGCTCTGAATCAGGTCGTCCGCCAGCAGTACCGCGAACGGCTCGTCGCCGACGATGTCACGGGCGCACCAGATGGCATGTCCCAGACCGAGCGGTTCGCTCTGCCGGGTATAGACGATATGGCTGCTTTCCGGTATCATCGACCGTACCGTATTCAGCAGGTCGCTCTTGCCCCGCTCCTCAAGGACTTTTTCCAACTCCAGGTTGGTGTCGAAGTGATCCTCCAGGGCGCTCTTTCCTGAGCCGGTGACGAAAATAATCTGTTCGATGCCAGCCGCCAGGGCTTCCTCAACCGCGTACTGGATAATCGGCTTATCCACCACCGGCAGCATCTCCTTGGGCATCGCCTTGGTAGCCGGCAGGAATCTGGTGCCAAGTCCGGCTACCGGGAATACCGCTTTTCTGATTTTCATAGTTATACCTCACAGAGACGGCCGTGCCGTCAGGTTTGGGCAGGCGCGGTGATGCGGCTACCGGGAGCAGGGAAACACGTCACCGTCAAATTCCTGCTTGTTAACCCATTTCAGGGTGTTTACCGTGAATAATATCATTCATTTGGATTAGAACAACCCGGAAAAACACTATCATGGCACCGACACGCAGTGACAGCGAAGAAGCCCAGCAGCGAGCAATGGCGCTGGTCCGCGAATGTATGACCGATCACGGTTTCGTGGCCAGTCAGACTGACAATCATAACTATCGTAGAATCTGGGGACGCGACGGTGTCATCGTCGGCCTGGCGGCCCTGATGACGGGAGAGCCCGATTTGCAGAAGGCAATGCGGAACACCCTGAAAAGCCTGGCTGATCACCAGGGGCCGCACGGCGAAATTCCCAGCAATGTCGACATGGTCAGCGGCCGGATCAGCTACGGCGGCACCACCGGGCGGGTCGATGCCGCCATCTGGTTCGTCATCGGGGTTGCCGAATACTGGCAGGCCAGCGGAGACGAGAGCTTCATCGAGCGGTTGTTGCCGGTTATCGATCGAGTCATGTTCTTGCTCGGCGCCTGGGAATTCAACAACCGGGGACTGTTGTACATCCCGGCCACCGGCGACTGGTCTGACGAGTTCATTCACAATGGGTACATCCTCTACGATCAGCTGCTCTACCTGCAAGCGCTTCGCTCCTGTTGTTTCCTATACAATCGCTGCAAGCAGGAGCAGCGGCCCGACCTGGTTGAAAAAATCAGCCGGTTGGAAAAGCTGATTCAAGACAACTACTGGTTCGGTGCCCAGGACAAGATCCCGGAACATGTCTATCACGAGGTACTTTTCGAAAAGGGCCGCAAAGCCGCCGATCGCTGCACCCAACGCTACTGGATGCCGTTTTTTACACCCCACGGCTACGGCTATCGCTTCGACGCTTTCGCCAATATTCTGACCTCGCTCCTGGATGTTGCCAGCGATAGCCGTCGCCAGGCGGTGGACGCGTATCTGGAAGAAAACGTCGTCCCCTCCCAGTTCAAACTCCTGCCGGCCTTTTACCCGGTTATCAAGCCGGTCGACGACGATTGGAAGGATCTCAAGGTCACCTTTTCCTACAATTTCAAGAACAACCCTTACGAATATCACAACGGCGGTCTCTGGCAGATGCTGACCGGTTTTTACGTTGCCGACCTGGCTCGGCGCGGGCACCGCAATCGTGCCGAGATGTACCTGCAAGGAATCAACCAGGCCAACCGGTTGCCGGTGAACGGTCGGGACTGGGGATTTGCGGAATACGTCAACGGTAAGAATTTTCGTCCCGGCGGCAATACGGCTCAGTGTTGGAGCGCTTCTGCAGCGTTGATGGGTTTTCACGCCCTCCGGGGAAAGCAGGTTTTTGCGATCAATGAGGATCAGGCCCCTCTGCAGTAATCTGGACCGGGTTCTGATCGGCGATGGCCAGCAGGACGATTCCCCCGGTTTCGGGCATCCCGCCG
>JAZBPM010000081.1:0-6622 GCA_036351615.1 Desulfofustis sp. | reverse complement strand
CTATTACCACTGCTCGCTGCCGTGGAGAAGTTTCGCGGCATCCACTCCCAGTTGGAGAGTCTGCTCTATGAGATCTGCCACCCCTACCGCAACTGGCAGCTCATCCTGCCTCTGCTGCGCGGTTTTGTGCTGAAGAACTACCATCACTACAGCAAGGGTGAATACGGACCCACATCGTTTCGTCTCTTTTCCGGTTTGTTCTTCGAGGCGATTGCCGATTCACAGAAGAACCCGCTCTTGCTCAGCCAGATCTTCGAGGCCCAGTGGGCCTGGCTGGATAAGCTCGTCTCCCAGTTGGAAGCCGACGACCTGGAGCGCTACGAGCCAACGATAAACGAGCTGATGCTGCGGCTGGTCAAGCTCGATGAACAGGACGGCGAGATCCTGATGCATCTGGTCCATGGCCAGCAGTCGGTCAAACGGGTGATCAACCGGCTGCTCCACCTGTGCGATCGGGCCGCGGTCAGGCTTGATCTCGGCCCGGTTGCCAAGCTGCTCACCGTGTTTCTCAGGAAGAATTACGACTACTGGCTCGGCGAGGACGACCCGCTTCCCTGGTATCTCGAGCGGTGCGACATTACCCCCGATGATTTTCACCAACAGCAGGCTTTTGCCGCCATTTCCCACGAAGCGATACGCGGTTATCGCGCGGGTCTGCAGACCATCGAGCACGAGGCGGCCGACCCGGAATCAGCGGTCCGGCGGTTGCTCGAACTGCCGTCGCACATCGATATCGTCCGGCTCTACAAAGAGGTTCCCGCCCATCTCAGCGGCATCGACGTCAACGATGCCAGTGGTCAGATCCAGGGCGCCGATGCCGCCGCGGTGCTGGACGAGAACCACAAGTTGCTGTTCATGTTTAAAATCATGGACACGCATGGACTGCACCTGATTCATGAAGAAACGCTTCGGGAAATCAACCGCAGCCTGGTGATCCTGGTCAGGCAGCAGAGCTTCGAGGAGATCGAAGAATTCCTGCTGACCGCGTTTCGCCTGCTCAAGGTTAACGTCAGAAAGTATCCGCATACCTCGCTGCAATGCATCCAGGTCCTCGGCGGGGAAGTGTTCAAGCGCGGTAACAGTCGCATGGTCGAGGCCTTTCTCTGGGGCGTCGTGCGCTTTGGGTTCCAGCCGGCCAATGTGACCGGGGTCGACGAGAACTGGCAGCCGATCATCAATCCGGCCCACCTGAGCAATATCCGGGTCTGGCTGCACCTGATCATGCAGGAACCGAAATGGTGTGCGACCCTGTTCTCGGCGCTGATCATCCACCTCAAGCTGACCGGCACCTGTGTCAAGGATACCGACCTGTTCCAGCGCGACATCACCGAACTGCTCAACCACCAGATCGAACCGATCTACAATCTGACCAAACAGTTCACCAAGTTGATGCCGGTTTTTTTTAACGAGATCGGCGCCGAAGGCGACCTGCGCGATGTATCGACCGCGCTGGATGAGACCCATCGCCGCAAGGACGTGCTCATCCATTTCCTGAGAAAGCAGAGCCATGTCGAGAGTTCCAACCTGATCGTCGACTTTATCAGGGTGATCTTCACCTTCTGGCGCACCAGGGACAAAGATGTCCTGCTGCCCCATCTGCCCCCGGAGATATACAGCCGGGTCAGGACTCATGGTCCGCTCATTGACGAACAGGTGGTGCTGGCCGAGCGGGTCATCAAGGAGTTCGATCTGTCCCAGGTCGATGATCTGCTCCATGTCCGGCAGCAGGAGCTGCAACGCTTTCTCGATTCCCAGCAGGATTGCAGCGAGGAGGAGCGGGGGCGGTACGCACTGCTGGCCCGCATGTTCAAGTTGCTCCATAAAAAGTACAATCTCGGGTTCCAGGAACTCCGCTCCGAGCTGTTGCAAGCCGCCCGGGAAGGCTTTCCGCAGATGGAGGAGCTGCTGCAGAAGCTCGACGAGCGGGATATCGAAGGGGTTATCGAATCGGTTCTCGACGCCTTGGAGCAGCTACGCCAGGACATCTTGTCCGACGAGCGGTTCGAGGCGCGCGAGGAAATCTATTACAAGCGGCATATCGCCGTTGATATCCCGTCCGTCTACGGCCGGTACCGGGAACGGAAATTCGACAGCCTGTCGTTGACCTTCCGTCTGGAAAACCTGGCCAATATCTATTTGGAGATGCTGCCGGAGACGGTGAACCTGTCATTTATCACCAAGGCGACGTTTTACGTGATCGCCCGCTGTCTGAAGTTGTACCGGCGGGCGTTGCATATTGACGGCATCGCCTCCCGCAAGCTCGACACCTACCTGGCGCTGCTCACCTCGTCGCTGAAGATTCGGCGCTTCAGTTACACCCAGTATCTCGATATCTTCCGGGGGTTGTCCGAAGGCGTCAAGGACGTCATTTACGCCTACTATACCAACATCCACCAGAACAACCTGTCGCTGATCATTCCGCAGATCGGCCGGGACAACCTGCTGCCGCGCTATCGCTCGCTCTATAACGACGAGCAGATGGCCAATACGGTGCACAGCCTGTCCGAGGCATTTTTCCGGGACCTGATCGCCTCTTCGTTTGGTCTGCAGCATCTCGATAATTTCATCCTGCGGGTGATCCAGACCCTTGAGAGCCAGCGAGAGATTCTCGATGAGGATACGCTCGATCTGTTGATGACCTATAATCCGGAAAAGGCCATCTCACTGCTCGACGAGGTCAACCCGTATACCGACGACCTGATTCATCTCGGCAACAAGGGGTTCAACCTGATCACCCTGACCGAGGATAAATTGCCGGTGCCGCCGGCTTTTGTGTTGACCACGGAGGTGTTTCGCTGCCGCGAGGTGATCTTTGATTTTTCGAAGGCGAGACAGGAGCTGATGCGGCAGATCCGCGCGGCGCTGACCCATATCGAGCAGCAGACCGGGCAGGTTTTCGGGGCACCCGAGCGGCCGTTGCTGTTGTCGGTGCGCAGCGGCAGCGCCCTGTCGATGCCGGGCATGATGGCGACTATCCATAACGTCGGGCAAAATGTTGAACTGGTCGAAGAATATATTCAAGCGCACGGTAACGAATACTTTGCCTGGGACAACTATCGCCGGTTTCTGCAATCGTGGGCGATGGTCTCCGGAGTGGAGCGGGAGGCCTTTCAGGAGTTGATGAACGAGGCCAAGGCTCGGCACAACGTGGCGCTCAAGCGACAATTCACACCGGAGCAGATGAAAGAGCTGGCCCTGCGCTACCAGAAGCTGGTGCGCCGGCAGGGTCTCGGGATCCCCGACGACCCCTGGCTGCAATTGATTGGAGCGGTGGAAATGGTTCTTGATTCCTGGGATAACCAAAAGGCCCGGGATTACCGACGGATCATGGACGTCTCCTCCGACTGGGGGACGGCGGTGATCGTGCAGGCCATGGTGTTCGGCAACCGCAGCGAGCGTTCCGGCTCCGGAGTGTTGTTTACCGCCCATCCCTACCGCAAGGTGCAACGGGTCGCCTTATGGGGCGACTATGCCTATGGTGACCAGGGTGAGGATATCGTTTCCGGTCTGGTTACCAGTCATCCCATCTCTGTTGAACAGGCCGAGCTCGATGGGCGACCGCGGCATGATACCCTCGAGTTGAAGTTCCCAAAAATCTATCAGCGGCTGCTTGCCGTATCCCGGGAGCTGGTCTACGAAAAACGCTGGGATGCCCAGGAGATCGAGTTCACCTTCGAAGGCCCGGAAGCCGGCGATCTCTGGTTGCTGCAGACTCGGGACATGATCACCATCAAGCAAAAAGAGCATTTCAGTGTCTTTGTCGAGACCGAGGAGTTGACCGGATCCTTGCTCGGCAAAGGAATCGGGGTGTCCGGTTCGGCCCTGTCCGGCAAAGCAGTGTTTACCGAGGAAGACATTGCCCGGCTGCGGTCCGAGGAACCGGAAACGGCGCTTATCCTGATCAGACAGGACACGGTGCCGGAGGATATCACCGTGATCTCGCTGACCGACGGCTTGTTGACGTCGCGCGGCGGCCAGACCTCACATGCCTCCGTGGTGGCGGTGCGGTTGGAAAAGACCTGTGTGGTCGGTTGCCGTCAATTGCGCGTCTATGAACGTCATTGCGAGATCAACGGTCATCGGATCGAGTCTGGCGATCACGTCTCCATCGACGGGCGCAGTGGGACCTTGCTCAAGGGGCGCCATCCGATCCGGGAAGAAATGCATATTCTGCCGATTTAGGTGGTGTATCGTTTCGTGGTCGACCGGCACCGATCAACGTTACACCCCAACAGCCCGGACCGGCGGCACGGGGTCGCCATGGGCGCTGGATCGTGGTGTGTCCGATGAACGGCGGCGGGCGGATGGTGGTTTGGAGATGGAGGAGGTAACCGTATGAAAAAAAAGACCCAGCCGTTTCTCAAAGGACCGGCCCTGCTTGCACTGGCTCGCCGGAAAGCCGGTAGCCTCGGTATTGAACCGGGTAATCACAAACTCGTCGAGTTGGTGCATCTTGTACAACAGCGGGAAGGCCACAGTGCCTGTTTCCGGAGACAGCAGGAATGCCAACAGCGGACCTGCTGCTGGCAGGCTTCCTGTGGAGCGACGATGCGCGACTAGTTCTGCTGCCGATGTTCCGGAACACCGAGCGCCTTGAGAATGGCGCCGAGCGGGCAGAATTTCGAGAAGCCGAACTGCAGCAGGTTGGCGCCGACAAAGGCGGTGAACAGCAACCAGTAGCTGCTGTGAAAGAGCGGGCTTGCCTCGACGCCGAGCGCCAGGCTGAAGATAATAAAAAAGCCGGCGATGGCGTGAATCCAGTCGGTGATGATCATGATCTCCTCCCAGCTTTCCTTCCGGTCGATTCGTTTATTCGTGTTCGGGACAGAATAAATGACGCATATTCTGGATAAGTTCGAGAATACGGCGATCGGAAATTCGGTTGTAGATGAAGTTGGCGTCTTTACGGAAGTCGATGATACCCTGGCTCCGCAGGATATTGAGGTGCTGTGAGACATTGGCGTTGGTGGTCTTGACCTGTTGGCGCAGATCGCCGACGGACAATTCCTGTTCCTGGAGCAGGCAGAGAATTTTCAGGCGAATCGGGTGAGACATCGATTTCAGCAGCTTGGATATGATTTCAATCTGCTCGTCTTTTACCGCGGCATCCATCGTGGCTCTCTCCTTTCATTCTTTGACGATCCGGAAACAGGCTGGTTGTGGTCTGGTCAAATTTTAGCTTTTAATTTAATTTTCAAGTAAAATTTGTAAAGCATTATTTTCCATGGCGGAAAACAATGACCCGTGACATACATTCGTTGTGCGATGTGATCTCGACCGGGGAATGCGAGGTCTTGAACCCGGTTCGAAGAGCAGGTCGATATCCCTTTCAGCCTCTCGAAAGCGTTTTTGCAAAAACCGTATCGATCGATACGGAAGAAACGCGATCGCCCGAAGAAGAAGTACCGGCGGGCGAGAAATAGTGGCCATTACATCAAAAAAATTGATTTTAATGTTAATCTATTCTAGATTGTGGGCGGGAATCGCTAAAACAATCACGGTGCTCTGGAGACCGCGTGATTGTAGCCCACTGCAGTTGATTTATCAGCGAAGAAAAATGATCCCGGACAACAGGGTAGCGGCCGGGCTGGAGAATTACTGGAAAGGAGAAACAAATGATTGATGTTGATGATAAAATCACCAGTTTATTAAGTGAAAAACGGGTGTTCGAACCGCCGCAAGTCGGCCGGGAGACGGCTGCTGTCGGCGATATGAAAAGCTATGAGCGGGAGTATCGCCGGTCCATGGAAGATCCTGAGGGGTATTGGGCCGAGCGGGCGCGCGAACTGGTGAGTTGGTTCTCACCGTGGGATCGGGTTCTTGATGCGGATTTGAGCAAACCGGAGGTACGCTGGTTCGACGGGGCGACGCTCAATGTTTCCTACAATTGTCTCGATCGGCATTTGACGGAGGGCAAACGCGACAAAACGGCGATCATCTGGCAGGGCGAGCCGGATGAGGAGGTACGCCGGTTTACCTATGGCCAGTTGCATGAAGAGGTCTGCCGTTGTGCCAATGTCTTGAAAAAGATGGGCGTGAAAAAGGGTGACCGGGTGGCGGTCTATCTGCCGATGATTCCCGAACTGGCTATCACCCTGTTGGCCTGTACCCGGATCGGCGCCATTCACTCGGTGGTGTTTGCCGGTTTTTCCGCTGTCAGCCTGCAAAACCGTATTCAGGACTGTGAGGCCCGTATCCTGGTGACTGCCGACGCGGTCCTGCGGGCCGGCAAGATCATTCCGCTCAAACCCAATGCCGATGAAGCCCTGGACCAGTGTGAGTCGATCGAGCACTGTTTGGTGGTCCGCCGGGCCGGCTATGAAATCGGTATGCAGCTCGGGCGTGACAGCTGGTGGCATGAGGAGATGGCCGACGATGGGATCACCGCGGTCTGTGAACCGGAGCCGATGGCCGCCGAGGATATATTGTTCATTCTCTACACCTCCGGATCCACCGGAAAGCCGAAGGGCGTCGTACACACGACCGGCGGCTACCTGACCTATGCCCTGCACACGACGCAGTGGGTGTTCGACCTGAAGGACGATGATGTCCACTGGTGTACCGCCGATATCGGCTGGATTACCGGTCACACCTACATCCTGTACGGACCGCTTGGCCTTGG
>JAZBPM010000080.1:0-30841 GCA_036351615.1 Desulfofustis sp. | reverse complement strand
CTATGACCGTGTCGTCTCTCCGCTGCTGCAGCCGGTCCGCCGCGACATTGCTGCCTACATCCGGTTCAAGGGGTATCGCCGGGTCATCGATGTCTGTTGCGGTACCGGTGACCAGTTACGCCTGCTCGATGCCCCCGGCATGGAACTCTGCGGTATCGACAACTCACTGGCAATGCTGGAACAAGCGCAGAAGAGCAGTTCCGAGACGATCAGCTACCACCTGCTCGACGCCGAGCAGGCGACCTTTGCCCCTGGTACCTTCGACTGCGCCATTGTCTCGTTTTCCCTGCACGAAAAACATCCGACCGCCGCACTGGCCGTCTATGCCAACAGCCGGCGCATGGTCCGCCCCGGCGGCTCACTGATCATCGCCGACTTCAGTCGTCCGCAGGCCATGCCAGGCGGCATACTCTACGGACGCATCGCTATCCCGCTGGTCGAACGGCTGGCCGGCAGAGACCACTACGCCGGCTATCGGCTCTGGATGAAACACGGCGCCCTGGAAGGGTTTCTCGACAGCCGCCAAGTGGTCTCAGACATCATCTGCCAGCCGTTTGGCAGGAGCGTTCTCTGCTGCGCAGTTGCCGTTACGGCCGGTGGCCTTTCTCTGAGTAACAGTCTGGCCCTGCTTTCCCACGCGCTGAACCCAGCCAACCCGCCTGCGAATGGGTGACGCCATGAATCTTCGTGATCGCATTGTGCTTATTCCTGGCGCCAGCCGGCCGGTCGGCCTGGCCATCGCCCGCCGCTTCGGTGATGCCGGGGCAACCCTGGCCTTGCCGGTACACCACGACTGGCCGGAATCGACGGCAGAGATGGAGCAGGAGTTCAGCGGGGCCGGTTACCGATTTCACAGTTACCGCTGCGACCTGACCGACCCTGACGACACCGCCCGGTTGATAGAATCGGTAACCGCCGATCTCGGTGGACTGCACCACCTGATCAACAATATCGAACGGGGCGGCATGCCTGTCGTCCACGGCTCCTACGAAACGGTGCAGAACGACGGTCAATGGCAGCTGGAGTTCGAAACGACCCTGCGGGCCAAATGGTTCCTCTTTCGGCGGGCCCTGCCGCTACTTACCGCCTGCGGTTGCGGCTCGGTGGTGAATATTTCTTCGATTGCGGCCCTGGTCGGCCGCTGCGGACCGGCTTCCCTGCTCTTCAACGACGGCTACAGCGCGGCAAATCGCGGCATCGCGTCGTTCACTGAGCAATGGGCCAGAGAGGCGGCGCCGGCGGTGAGGGTCAACGAGGTCATGCTCGGTCTGGTGCGCGGCCGGCACGGGGAGGAAACCAGGGGCTGGCAGGCCATGACCGAGCGGCAACGGAGGGATCTGCTCGACCATACGTTGCTGCACCGCACCGGCACCCCCGAGGAAATCGCCGAGCTGGTCTTTTTTGTCGCCGTTCAGGCCGGCTTTGTCACCGGCACCGTGATCCGTGCCGACGGTGGCTACTGCCTCGGCGGCGAACCGGTGGCACCGCTGCCGCCCGGTCTGCTGACGTCCTGAGGCCGGTCGATGGCCCGCAGCGCCTGCTCGGCCAGATCAGCAACCCGGTAATCCCGCAGCAGCCCGTCCTCATAGAGACGGACAGCCGCCGAATCTGCGGTCAGCTCGTCCAGTTGCCGGCGATAGCGGGAGAGAGCGAGCAGTCCGCTGAGACGACAGGTCAACCCTCTGATACCGCTCCGTTCTGAGGAGAAATAGCCGCCGCACTTGTCGGCCACTCCCAACGCCAGCATCTGCTCGGGATACAACGGGGCGACCCGGCAAATGCCCCAGAGTACTCCCTCCTGCAGGATTTCATGTTCGAGGAAATTGCCGTGCTCAAACAACTCCGGCCCGTCGTCCAGGGTATAGGAGACCAGCATGTGCAGGTACTCGTTGGCGAACAGTTGACTGGCAGCCATGACCTCGGCCATCGCCTCCGGAGCCCCCCAGCCGATTCCGCCCGACTCATCGTTGAGCATCCAGATAAAACGACGCATAATGACCCGTCCTTCTTCGGGGTCCCGCTCGGAAATCGTCGGAACCACAATGCCGAAACCGGTGACCGCACGCCAGCGCACCAACTCCTCCGGGTGGCAGAGGCAGGAGAAGAGTGGATTGATAACGTCACGCGGCGGGAGTGCCCCCAGTTTGTCCGCCAACTCTGCCGGCGACAATGAGCGCAAAAGTTCGGTAACAATACGTTTTTTCTGAAGTCGTCGGCTACTCATCGGCGTAGATTGTTAAACACGTAGGCCGGCCGGCTCGTGGCGGGACCCGGAGATGCTTTTTTTCCGGAAGAGAGCCGACCGGAACAGGTCAGTAGCGAAGATCGTCGAGACGTTTCATGCCTTCCATCAGCATGGCCATGAACCCGCCGATCACCGGGAGCTTGCGGTCGTTGCTGGTGAGTCCCTGGACGAACTTGAACCTGCCGTCGGTCAAGCCAAGGACCTCGTAAAATGCCTCTTTCCCCTGGTTGTAGCCAAAGTCGGCCTTGACGATTTCACCTTCGTGGAAGAGGATCCGGCCGCTCGCATCATTGGTTTCGATCTTCAGATGGCCGGTCTTCTGATTGCTGTTGATCATCTGGCAGAGTTCAACGGCCGAGATATCGGAAAGCTGGCCGACCATCCCCGACGAGAGCTCCTCGGCCCGCTGTTCATTGATCTTGGTGATTCGGCTGACGAGCAGTTTGTAGAAGAAGATCTGCAGGGCCGGATAGCGGTTGAGCACGTGCCGGAAATTTTTCTGACTGAGCGTGGCGATTTTGCACGGCTGCGCCGCCTGGATGGTGGTCGTCACCGGGCCGCCGGACAGCAGGCTCATCTCGCCGAATACGTCGCCGGTCCCCATTTCCGCCAGGACCACGCCATCATCGTCGACGACATCCACTTTTCCGGAAATGATGATATAGAGTTTGAGTCCGGGATCGCCTTTCTGGGCAATCGGGAACCCCCAGTCATAGTCCTCGAATTCGAGCAGAGTCGAAAGATCGAGCAGATCGTCGTCGGCCAGGGCACTGAACAGCGTAATGGCGCGCAGGGTAACCGCATACTGTGCTACCTCTTTGATCTTCTCCTTACGCTCGGCCGCCGCCAGCAGATTCATCTGCAGCGTTGCGAAGCCCTTTTCCTTTTTGAACTCAAAGCGGATGATGCCGGTACAGCCGCCACATTCGAACTTGGTCTTCTCACTGGTTCCCTGATGGAGCGTCTCGTAGGCGACATCTTCTGTCGTCAGATCGATGATGTCCTTGGCCAAGACCAGACAGGTGGTCTTCCCGGCGGGCATTTTCAAGGCCCCCTCGGTCACCTCCATCTCTTCGCCGACGTTGTAGAATGGACAATTGTTCTCTTCAGTGATGATAAAGATGCCGTTTCGAAAACGCATATGGTACCGAATTATGACAGCTGCAATGAATCAGGACAGGCCTGCCGACCAGCTGGCCGTGCAGTAGACCGCGCCCCCTTATCCCCGTCTAGTCGGATCTACCGAACAGCAGATAAATGATGATGCCCAGTACGGCGGCACCGCCAAACAGGACCGGCAGGACTTTGCTCACCTGCAACTCGTCACCGACCACGAGCGTCTGCATGTACTCGGTGCCGCTGGCCCACCAGATACCGAAGAAAATAACCAGAAAAATGATATCACGCCATTTCTGTTTAAACAGCAGATAACCGACCAGCACTATGAACGGTACGAGAAACCACGGGTTGGTGAAGAGACCGACATAATCGACATCTTTCACCTGGTCGATCAGCTCGGTCGATTCGACAAACGCCATGATTTTGTTGAAAAACGCTTCCATCTCAGGACAACCTCCCGGCACGACCAGGCTCATATGGCGCACCGCCCGCCCGGCACCTTCGCATCAGAAAAGAGCGAAGCTTCATCGGTCAGGCGACGCCTCTTTATCCCCACTAGCAAATTGTTTAGTAAACTTTTTCCAATTACTCAATAATTTCCTTTCGAAATGGTACTATTCCTGTCGCTCGACTGGTGTCGGGCATCCTCTGTCCGCTCACTTTGTATTTGACGGACAGCACCTTTTTCCGTTTAGTAAGCGCTCCTCTTCTCGCAGTGGACACAAGGATGGCGATGGCCCGGCTGAATCAACACAACATGTACATCTTCCTGCTGGTGCTGACCATCTGCAACACCGCCGGACTGCAGGTCTGGCAGACCCTGTTCGACAACTTCGCGGTCAATATCGTCCACCTGGAAGGACAGCACATCGGTATCATCCAGTCGGTCCGGGAAATTCCCGGCCTGCTGTCGCTGCTCGTCGTCTATCTGCTGCTCATTATCAAGGAGCACCGGTTGTCGGCCCTGGCCGTCCTGGTGCTCGGCATCGGGGTATCGATCACCGGTCTGCTACCGAGCTTTCACGGCATAATCCTGACCACCCTGGTGATGAGCTTCGGGTTCCACTATTTCGAGACCACCAACCAGTCGCTGACCCTGCAATATTTCGATAAACTGACCGCACCGCTGATCTTCGGCAGATTGCGCAGCTTCACCGCGGCAACCAACGTCGTGACCGGCCTGATCATCCTGGCACTGGCGCCGTTCCTCCAATACCGTCACCTCTATCTGCTCTTCGGCCTGCTGATCATCGGTGCCGCTTTCTGGGCCATGAGCCGGGACCCGGTCGATCGCACCCTGGTGCCGCAACGCCGCTCCATGGTAGTGCGCAGCCGCTACTGGCTCTACTATTGCCTGACCTTCATGGCCGGGGCCCGGCGCCAGATCTTCGTCGCCTTTGCCGTTTTCCTGATGGTCAAGAAATTTTCTTTTACCGTGTCGGAAATCGCCGTTCTGTTTCTGCTCAACAACGTCATCAATTTCTTTCTCAGCCGTCTGATCGGCACCTGCATCGTCCGATTCGGCGAGAGGCGCGTGCTGTCGCTCGAATACTTCAGCCTGATTTTCATCTTTATCGCCTATACCCTGACCGATTCGAAGCTGATGATCGGAGTACTCTATATCCTCGATCACATCTTTTTCAACTTTGCCATCGCCATTCGCACCTTCTTCCAGAAAATAGCCGACCCTCAGGATATCGCGCCCAGTATGGCCGTCGGTTTCACCATCAACCATATCGCCGCCGTTTTTCTGCCGGCCCTCGGCGGCCTGCTCTGGCTGGTCGACTACCGGCTGGTCTTCTTTGCCGGCGCCGCCATGAGTTGTGTTTCCCTGCTGCTCGTTCAATGCATCTCGGCGCAGCTGCGGAGGCACGAACAACACTGATATTCCGGAGAAAGACGACTCAGAGACAAGAGAGCCCGGCCGGCACCGATCGGTCTGCCGCTCACGACAAGCGGTTTCGTTGTGAACATAACCCCCATAATTGATGGTCACAACGAAGCATGAAAATCGGTATCGTGGTCGGATGGGCTGGACGGCCCTGCCTCCGGCTGCTGCGCTGCGGCCTGATCGGCTGGCCTCCGAGGCCGGCAGACAGGCCGTCCATGGCCTGGCGTGAAGCTTTCGGGCCTGATTCTCCGCCCCGCCGGGCCTCCGCGATGCAGCCTCCGAGAGAACCAACCAGCCCGGGAAGTTCAGCCTGTGGAACTGATTTTCATATTCCCCCTCCCCGCGACAACACTCGTTGCAACACTTCTGCTGCCACACTTCTGTGGTTTCCTGCCACACAAGTGTGGCGTGACAGTTCGTTTCTTGCTGTCCCGTCGCCACCTGCCACCACGCAGATAGCTTTTATCCTGTTCTCGAAACGGTAAGGGCCGTCCTTGTTACCTTCCTACTGAATGATTTTCAGGGCTGATCCGGCGATTCTGTGGCTATTCAGTCAGCGGAGGACAGAAGATAGCGGAGGACAGGTTGAAACCTGTCCCACCGTTAATTGAGACGTGTCCCACCGTTAATTGAGACTTGTCCCGCCGTTGATTGAGACTTGTCCCGCTGTTGCTTGGGACTAGTCCCATCGTTGGTTGAGATTCGGCATCGTTTATGCACAGTCAAGGATAAAGCTGCTGAGTCCTCAACGGCCAGATACGACGGAGGGAACCGATGCAACAGGCTACGCCCCTGCTGGACGACCAGAACCGGTGGTCGGCACTGTTGCGCGACGAAACGTGGTGCACCAACTACCTCTTCCTGTTTCGCTGGCCGCAAGAGTTTATCTGCCCCGCCTGTGGCCGCAGCGGTGGCCGGCCGTCGCCGGCGATCCGGGTCACCTGCCGGTATTGCGGCAAAACCACATCGATCACCACCGGCACACTGCTGCACGGCACGAAAAAACCGCTTTCCCTGTGGCTGCAAACGCTTTGGTGGCTCAGTGCGCTGCCACAACAGCTGACCGGTAAAACACTGCAACGACAGCTCGGCCTGAAAAGCTATCAGACGGCCTGGAGTTGGCTGAAGACGCTGAGACGAGCGATGAGGGATGCGGATCGGCAGCGGTGCTCGGGCACGATCGAAGTAGACTGCGGTTTCATCAGCTTCGACAGCGGCGAGACGCAGGGTCGCACCTTGCTTGCCGTCGTCGAGGTGGAGCCGAAAAACAGGATGGCCGGTCGACTCCATCTGGCACATTGCGCGATGCCGACACCACAGCTGCTGGTTGCGTTCATCGAAAACACCACCGAACCGGGGAGCACTCTCCTCGCTCCGGACCGCCCCCCGTTCATTCTATCCTCCCGACCGAATCGGCTCTACCTGGTCGAAACCGGCTGCACCAGCCAGGAACGGGCCCGGGAAGCGATCGACCGTTGTTACGCACGCTTTCGTCAGCAACAGGGTCCGAAATGTTCGCCGGCTCGCCTCCAGGAGCATCTCGATGAGTTCTGTTTCCGCCATAATAGTGCTCTCTCGGCCAACCGACGTCTGATTTTCGACCGTCTCGTCGAGGCCGTGCTGCTCACCGATGACGACTTTCGGCAGCAGGCCCACGCCGAGCCACTGCCCGCTGGAGGTCTACCATGAACCTTCCGGTACGCGGACTGCTGGCTCTGATACTGGCGGCCATTCTCATCTTTATCGGATTCAATATCTACCATATCAGCACCCGCCTTCCTGAACGCTCGTACAGTGCCTTTCTCGATGACTTGGAACGGGGTGACATCAGCGATGTGACAATCAAGGACGGAGTGATCACCGGCACCGACAAGCAGAGCCGCCGGTTCACCACCTACTCACCCGACATCTCCTCGCTGATGCCACTGCTGCGCCGCCACCGGGTGGACATCACCACCAAGCCATCGCCCAGGAGCAGCGCCTTTATCAAGGAGATGTTGCTGGTGCTGTTGATACTTGGCGGCTGGATGATCCTGAGCCGCAAGCGAAACAATCAGTCGCTCCAGTTTGCCCGCAACAAGACCTACCAGCGAACCCGCGACCAGCTGACCAGGGTCTCGTTTGACGATGTGGCCGGGATCTCAGAGGCCAGGGAGGAACTCAAGGAGATCACCGCCTTTCTCAAGGAGCCGGAAAAATTCGGCGCGCTCGGCGGTCGCATCCCCAAAGGCGTTCTGCTCCAGGGACCACCGGGAACCGGCAAGACCATGTTGGCCAAGGCTATCGCCGGCGAGGCATCGGTACCTTTTTATTCCCTCGGCGGTTCCGACTTTGTCGAGATGTTTGCCGGACTCGGGGCCTCCCGGGTTCGCGACCTGTTCGGTGAAGCCAAAAAGAACGCGCCCTGCATCATTTTCATCGACGAGATCGATGCCATCGGCGGCAAGCGGGCCGGTCAATTCCGCAGCGGCTCCAACGACGAACGGGAGCAGACGTTAAACGCACTGCTCGTGGAAATGGACGGCTTCACCTCCAACGAGACGGTGATCGTCGTTGCCGCGACCAACCGTCCCGACATTCTCGACTCGGCCCTGCTTCGGCCGGGACGCTTCGATCGGCGAATAACCCTGACGTTGCCGGACATCAGGGGCAGGGAAAAAATCCTCGAGGTACACAGCCGCAAGGTGGCCGTCGGCGGCAGCGTCGACTTCAAAATGGTTGCCAAGGGGACCCCGGGCTTCAGCGGCGCGGAAATTGCCAACCTGGTAAACGAGGCGGCACTGCTGGCCGCTCGCAAGGGAAAGTCATTGATCGACCTGAGCGATTTTGAAGAGGCCAAGGACAAGATTATCATGGGGCTGGAGAGGAAAAACGCGGTGATCAGCGAAAAGGCGCGTCGACTCACCGCCTATCACGAGGCCGGACACGCAGTCCTCGCCATCCTGTTGCCCCAGACCGATCCGCTACACAAAATAACCATTATTCCTCGCGGCCAAGCACTCGGCCTGACCCAGCAATTGCCGTTCGACGAGCACCTCACCTATTCCCAGGACTATCTGATCAGCAAGATCAAGATCCTGCTCGGTGGCAGACTGGCCGAAGAGATTATTTTCGGCACCCTGACCACCGGCGCAAGCAACGATCTCCAATCGGTCACCCGGATCGCCTATCGCCTCGTCTGCACCTTCGGCATGAGTAGTCATATCGGCCCGCTGGCCTGCAGCGACGTGGCCGACCGGATAACCGACGACCCGAATGAGATCAGCTGGCAGCGCAGTGAGGAAACCCGGCGGGAGATCGATGTGGAAATCAGAAAGATCGTCCTTTCCTGCTACCAAGGCGCCAAAGAGATACTCTCCGACAACAGTGATTTTCTCCATATGCTCGCCGAGGCGTTATTGGTCCACGAAACGCTTGACAGTGAGGAGGTGGATATCATCCATCGCTGCTACCTCAACCAGCATGAGCAGCAGCACAAGAAATGGGACATCGTCCCCAGCTAGCAAGGAGCCGGCCATGAATAACCGTCACCGCCATCTGTTCCCGGGTATGCTCATGCTGCTCGGCATAGTTTTCATCCTTACCGCGGCCCACACCGGCAGTGCCACGGATCCGCCCGACTACCTGGACCTGGATCGGCTCGGCGACCGTTACGGTGAAGTGGCCTTCGATCACGCGCTCCACGCCGACTACGCGGCATGTAGCGAATGCCATCACCATACCACCGGCGAGGCTCCGTCAGACCCGGTCTGCGCCGCCTGTCACCAGGCCGGCGACGAGGCCGAGTCGGTGTCCTGTGCGACCTGCCACCCGGTACAACCGTTTGCCGTAGAGCTGATCGAGCAGAAGGCAAACTCGACTCGCTATCATATCGATATTGTCGGATTGCAGGGGGCTTACCACCTGAACTGCCTCTCCTGCCACGAGGCGATCGGCGGCCCGACCGGCTGCACCGATTGTCATCAAAGCCAACCGTGAACCTGGGGGAGGAACCTGTCATGAACGGTCCGTTGTCCCGCCGAAACTTCTTGAGAACCGGTCTTGCGACATGCTGCGCGACCCTTCTCGGCACTCACGCCGAAAAGACCGCTGCCCGAGAATTCGAGGGGTATCGCGAGAGTAAAGGAGTCCTGGTTGACCTGACCAGGTGCATCGGCTGCCGCAGCTGCGAGGCGGCCTGCAACAAAGAACAGGGACTGCCGCCGCCGGAGACCGGCTTTGACGATTCATCCGTCTTTCAGCTGGACGAACACGGGCAGCCGCGGCGCCCCGACGATCGGGCCTATACCGTGGTCAATCGCTACGAAACGGAATTTGCCGACCACCCGCTGTTTCGCAAGATCCAGTGCAACCATTGTCTGGAACCGGCCTGCCTGACCGCCTGTTTTGTCAACGCCTACACCAAAACACCTGAAGGCGCCGTGATCTACGATGCCGATGTCTGTGTCGGCTGCCGCACCTGCATGATCGCCTGCCCGTTTTCGATCCCGGCCTTCAAGTATTCAAGCGCATTTGAGCCGCGCATCATGAAGTGCATTTTCTGTTACGACACCCGCCTGGCAAAAGGACTGCCGCCGGCGTGCGTCGAAGCCTGCCCGACAGAAGCGCTGACGTTTGGCGAGCGGGAAACACTGCTGCGGATCGGGCGAAAACGGATTCGAGAGCGTCCAAACCGCTATGTCGACCATATCTATGGCGAGCATGAGGCAGGCGGCACCGCCTGGCTCTACCTGTCCGGAGTGCCGCATGAAGAGGTAGGTTTCGACATGGACGTACCGAAACAGCCGATTCTCACCTACGTCAAGGACTTCCTGGCCATCGTGCCGATGGTGCTGACCATCTGGCCGGCACTGTTTGCCGGTTTTCACCTGCTGGCCGGCCGCGGACAGAAAACGATCGATACAAACCACGCATCTCAGGAGGACAGCCATGAAAGCACTGGTCAATGAGGCGCCCGGCCTGCCGATCGACCGCAGCCGCAAAGATCATGCATCATCCTGGAATGTAAAGGAGAAGCTGCTGCTCGGCCTGTCGATCCGCGATTATCTGGCACAAATGATGCGCAATCCGGTAAACTGGGTCCTGGCCGCTATCCTGTTGCTCGGTATCCCACTGCTCGGCCAGCGCTACCTGTTCGGCCTGGCCACCGTCACCCACGGTTCTCAGGATTATCCCTGGGGCTTGCTCCTCGGGTTCGGCCTGTTCGGTATGGTGCCGCTGTCGGCTTCCGGATTTTTACTGAGCACTGCAGTGGAGATCTTCCATCGCAAGGATTTTCTGCCGATCGAACGGCTGGCCCTGCTCAACGGACTGCTCGGCTATTTCTTCGCTGTCGTCTACCTGCTCGTAGATCTCGGTATGCCGTGGCGGCTGACCTATCCGATGGTCGTCTCGTTCGGCCCGGCCGCCGTGCTCTTTCTCGTCGCTTGGCACGTCGCCACCTACCTCTCCGTCCAGATTGCCGAGATGGTGCCGGCGTTTGCCGAATGGGCCGGCTGGCCGGCGGCCAAGCGCTGGATCAAGAGTATCGCCCTGGGACTGACCATTGCCGGCATCATCCTCTCCACGCTGCACCAAGGGGCGCTCGGGGCACTGTTCTGTTACGCCCCGGCCAAGATTCATCCGCTGTGGATCTCGCCCGAATTCCAGTGGCTGCACTTCTTCTGCTCATCCATCTTCGCCGGCCTCTGCATGGTCATCGTCGTCTCCACGCTGCTCAAACATTTCATGGCCTGGCGCTGCGACGACCGATTTCTCGACAACCTCGACAGGATCACCATCGGCTTGGCTAAGGGCTCCGCCTATGCGATGATCACCTATCTGGTCATCAAACTCGTCGCAATCGCCCACGACCAGGAGTGGCAATACCTGATCACCGGCTGGGGGCTCTATTACCTGCTCGAGTTGGGCATCGGCGTGGTGTTGCCGATGGTGCTGTTCGCCCGCGGCGTCCGCAATCACAACGTGGTGATCCTGCGTTTCGGGGCTCTCATTGCCGTTCTCGGCATCATCTGGAACCGTCTCAACACCGTCCTGGTCGCCTACAACTGGCGCCATTACCAGGAATTGCCGACCTGGCAGGAGACCTGGATCGTCTTTACCGTACTGGCCTTCTATTTCATCATCTATCGCTTCATCCTCTATCGGTTGCCTGTTGTCTTCGCCTGGAAACAACCGTGACCACCTCGCGCCGGAGCCGTAAAGCCAAAGGTTCCGGCGCTTTTTTCCGCCTCCTTTTATCCAGAACAATACCCGACAATTGTGTGGCAGCGGCGCGACACATTACCTATTGAGCGCCACAGTTTTGTGGTACCACACAACAATTACCCCACCTCTTCTTCAGGGAACATTTTTGAAAGCTATTTTTACTATTTATTACAGGAAGATAAGATTCAACAAACAATACGCACAAAGTCGTTTCCTGGCATCATTGGTGCAATACCAAGAACAAAGAAGCCACTCATCCACAACCCGCTACAGGAGGATGCCATGAAAACGATCGTCACCACCAACAGCCGGACTGAAACCGATCTGCAACATGAAGTGTCGGGTTTTCTGTTCACCGTGGTCTCGGCCTCGGCCCTGATCATCGGAATCTGGGGAGTCGCCTGCCTGGTCGGCGGACTGGTCAGCGGCGGCTTCATGTCCCTGGTCAAAGGATACCTGACTGCCCTCACCGGGATGTAGTACACACCGCTATCACAGGAGGAGTAACAGATGAAAACCAGTCCATCACGAGTCATGCTCAACACATCACTGGTCTTCGGCGGCCTGGTGGGCCTCTGGGCGCTCGCCGCCTTGATCGGCGGCCTCCGCCAAACCGGCTGGCAGGTTTCAGAACTGCTGCGGCAATACATGGTCGCCACCGGTATGATCCAGCCGTTTCATACCCTGGTCGATTTCTACAGTCACATCAAAGGGGTTGAATACCTGATCTGTGTCGCTTTCTTCGTGGCCTTTCCGCTGTTTTACCGCTATGTCAACGAAGAGCGCAAAGAGGTACGTACGGAAAAATGATCGCCGTCCAATAGAGCCGTCTCGACCTGGTCGATCCGCGTGATCACCAGGTCGGCCGTGGCAAAATCGTGTGCCCTCGAATAAGCACTCGGCACGGCGACCACCTGCAAACCGGCACTCTTGGCGGCCTGAACTCCTGACTGTGAATCCTCGAAGGCCAGGCACCGGTCAGGCGACAGGTCGAGCAGCCGGCAGGCCTGCTGATAAATGTCCGGAGCCGGTTTTTTCCTGGCAACCATATCCCCGCCCACCACCACCTCAAAATAGCGATCCAATGCGTGTATCTGCAGGATCTTCCGCAACTCGAGCAGGTGCGAGGAAGACGCCACCGCCAGCCGGCAGCGCTCGCCGAAACGCTGCAAGACCGTCCGCACCCCCGGCAGGACGGTAAGTTGCGGGATCATTTCCAGGTAGCGAACCTGCTTGCGACGCACCAGTTCGGCGACATCGGTTTCAAGCGACGCCGCGGCGATAAAATCCTCGGCTACTTTTTCGTTGCTGGTGCCGACGTAGACAAGGAACTGCTCCCAGGAAAAGGACGGGACACCATGGTCGGCCAGGGTCTGCTGCCACGCCAGGTGATGAAGCGGCTCCGAATCGACCAGTGTACCGTCCATATCGAAAATCAATGCCTCTATCATTCCGGCCCGCTCCATATCGTTCCGACAGCTGTGCATGGTTTGTCTCCGTCTACTTCACGTGTCATGTATCCGCTGCCTGTTTGTCGTATTGAACTTTGTACCGCCTCCAGGACGACGGGACAGGGTCAGTCCGCGCAACTCCCCTTTACGGCTGTTTGGCATCGTTGTTCGATGGCGGCGATCAATCGGTCAATCTCGGGAATATTGATGTCTCGCTGAGGAAAAGGAATCTCAATCCCTGCACGTTTGAGCCCTGCATAAATGGTGAAAAGCAGATCGGATTTAACACTGAGAATTTCATCGATTTCCCGAAGGAAGCACCGCAATTCGAAATCAAGGGAACTTTCGCCCAGGCCGACAAAAAGTACCGTCACCGACAATGTGGTGTCGACCGATTTGTGTGCTTTTGCCGCGTCGAGAAGGATCTCTCGGGTTTTTTCAAGGTCACTGCCGTAAGCAACACCCACCGGAATGATCAAGCGCCCGGTCTGGCTGGACAAAGTCATGTTTTTGACGGTGCCGCTGATCAGGTCGGAGTTAGGCAGTACGACATCGTGCCTATCGAAGGTTTCGATACGGGTCGAACGTACCGAAATCTTGCGAACAATGCCTGAATAACCGGATACCTCTATCCAGTCGCCCTCTTTGATCGGACGTTCAACCAGCAGAATGATGCCGGAGACAAAATTAGAGACGATGGTCTGCAGACCAAAACCGATGCCTACCGACAACGCGCCCGCCACCACCGCCAGATTAGAGAGGTTCAGCCCCGCCGCGGAGACGGCAAATAAGGCGGTCAGTGTCAGCCCGAAATAACCGACACCGGTCACAAGAGCAGTTTGCGCTCCCCTGTCGAGCCTGGTTCGTGGGAGAACAGAAACACGGAGCAATCGCTGGAGCCATCTGGTGAAAAACACGCCGATGGTAAAAACGATCACCAGGGTTAATGCCATGTCGAGCGAAAGGCGTATCTCGCCGAGTTGCACCCCATTGGTCAGCAACCGCCAGATCTCGCGCAGTTCGGCAATACTCGCACCCCAGGCCAGAGCCAACAGTGGCGTAAATAAGATGAACAGCAGGCAAATAACGCAGACAGGCAGCAACGAAAGCGGTTTTTGTTCACCAGCTTGTCCGGTTACCAGGATGGCCTCCAGGATGTTCACTGCAACGTTATAGAGCAGTAAAGCGAGTCCGAGCAACATGACGGTCAGAACAATCGAGTCGACCGCCTCCTGGGAAAGCTTTACAAAACCAAGCAGCAAAAAAAACGGGATAACCAAGGCCGCCCACTGCATCACGCGCGACAACAGCTTTAAGAATCCGGCCTCATGCGTTGTCCTTTGACCGTCACCGGTTATTCTGGTGCAACTGTCATCTGTTTCATCCTCTCCCGCTTGAAAGAGACGCCCCATCTGCCATAACAGCAAACAGGAGCAGAGGATCAGCGGAGTTGCCAGCACCGCGATGGTTGCTTCGGCAAAGAGATGGTTTCGCAACACGGTCTCGATGAGCACTTCCAGGGCCAGCACAATCCCGAGGCCCAGGCACAGCCGGAAGCCGATCCGAGCATGTTCATCCGCCAGGTGGAGAAGACGCTCTTCACGGCTGGTCGGTGAAAAGATGGTGTGGCCCAACCAGAACGCGACGACCAGGATGGTTGCAACAACCGGCAGAACCTTGGTTATCGCCATTAGCGGGTGGACATTTACCTGGATCAGTTTAACAATCAGCAGCAGTGAAGCGGCACCGATAGCCGGCAATGCAAGCCGGGAGAAATTTCTGAGCGCCACCACCAGCCAACGGTACCATCTCGTTCGACCGGCAGTGGAGGCGAACTTCAGACGACGCAAAAGCAGCGGTTGGCCAACCAGCAACACCATCAGGCCGAATCCCCCAAGAACCAGAATGGTCGGGATATTTTCTTTCAGCCGAGCCATCTCATCCGGCTCATTTAGGGTGCTTTTGAGTTGCTGGAAAACAATGTCCCCATAGAGCGCGAGATCTGCTCCCGCAGTAGGCCATGTTGTCGGCAACACGGGAGATGGAAACCTGTGAAGGAGCACCGAGGTCTGTTGTTCTCGGATCCGCCGGTCAACTTCGCGAATCAACACCTCAGATTGCTGTAAAACTTCTTTTGCCGTGCGGATGGGCTCTTCCGCCTCGTTCAAGGCCTCGCGAAGAGCGGCTCTACGGCTGGCAATCTCCTCGGATTCGCTCAGTCCTTCTCCCGGAGGCGGGCCCAGCGTCTCGAGTTGTGCCCGGATGGTCAACCCCTCGACGCTCCCCGCTTCGATAATTGCCGTTGCTTCTTCACGCAGACTGGCGAGCCGTTCGCGAGTTTTTCTCAATGTCGCAAGAGAACTGCTCTCTGACTTGAGAATTTCTTGTGCCTTCTGAATGAGGGGCGCACCACTCTCTGTGTCGTCACCTGCCGTTTCAGACGTTTGAACAACGCCTGAACCGGCAATAAGCACGAGGAAAACAACGCCCAGGACAACAAGCAGATGGCGCCGGAATAGCCAGGGGATGGCCGGACTGATTCGTATCACGATAATAAAAGACCCTCGTCGGAAAGATTAACAGTTTGGAGCAGCATCCGATTGCTGAACTGGTCGATACGCGACACCATTCGAAGCTCCTGTCGCAGCCCGCTCTTTTCAGAACGGCACCGCAACCTGTTGAAAGGCCGTGCTGCTCGACGACCTGCTCAGGCGATATAGCATTAGGTGCTGAGTGGGGGATCGTAGCTCTTCATCCCGAGCGCCCATTTCTTTATTGCTTTTTCAAGATGTTGCCGCCTTACCCGCAAACTGCCCAGAAATGATAATGAGTACCATATTTCTTGTCACGATAATTCCTGGCGACGATTTGTATTTCATGAACACGATGAAACAGGACCGCCATCTCATGGCGAACCATGTTCTTATTGCTGTTGACAGCCTTTCATCAAACCAATTATTGTTGCGCTTCATTATCCCTTAACACGTATCAACAAAGAGGAAGCACATGTGGAAATCAGTAGCAGCCGCTCCGGCGGACTCTATCCTCGGACTCACCGAGGCCTTTAGAAACGACGGTAATCCCAACAAAGTCAATCTCGGTGTCGGCGTCTATATGGACGATACCGGCACGACGCCGATCCTGAACTGTGTCAAGGATGCCGAACGGATCATGCTCGGTGTTGAAAACAGCAAGAGCTACCTGCCGATCTCCGGCGACCCGGATTACGGCCGCCAGGTCCAGCGCCTGATCTTCGGCGCAGGCAGTGAGGTTATCAGCAGCAACCGAGCAGCCACGGCGCATTCACCGGGCGGCACCGGAGCCCTGCGTATCGGTGGGGAGTTGATCAAACGGTTCCGGCCCCAGGCAACGACCTGGGTAAGCTCACCGACCTGGGCCAATCACCAGGGGATTTTCACCGCCGCCGGCTTCCCGATCAAACAATACCCTTACTACAATGCCGAAACCAAGGGGTTGCGCTTCGACGAACTGCTGTCGACCCTGCGCAGCATACCGGCCGGCGACGTCGTCCTATTGCACGCCTGCTGCCACAACCCGAGCGGCGTCGATCCCGATGGCGACCAGTGGCGAGAGATTGCCGCAATCGCTGAAAGCCACGGTTGGCTGCCGTTTCTCGATTTCGCCTACCAGGGGCTCGGCGCCGGCATCGAGGAGGACCGCAGGGCGGTGACTGAGTTTGCTGAGCGGGGCATCGATTTTTTCGTCGCCAGCTCCTTTTCCAAGAACTTCGGGCTCTACAACGAGCGTACCGGCGCAATCACGGTAATATCGCCGAACAGCCGGGAAAAAGACGTGGCGCTCAGTCACCTGAAATCGACGGTGCGTGTCTGCTATTCCAACCCGCCGGCGCACGGCGGGTTGATCGTCAAGACCATCCTCTCCGAGCCGACGCTGGAAGCCACCTGGCGTCAGGAACTGGCCGCTATGTGCGGCCGTATCGTCGAGATGCGCCGCGCCCTGGTCGACGGACTGGCCGCCCGCGGCATTTCCCAGGACTTTTCATATATAACGAGACAGCGGGGAATGTTCTCGTTCAGCGGCCTAACCGACGAAACCGTCGCCTGGCTCAGGGAAAACAAGGCCGTCTACGTGGTCGGCGGCGGCCGCATCAACGTTGCCGGACTGACGAGCGCGAACATCGATTACGTCTGCGATTCAATCGCCGAGGCGTTGGCGTAGCGCGAGGACAGGTGGGTGGAAATAAGCGGGGGAGAGGTTAAAAGCTGTCCCTTTTTAGTCAGCGGGGGACAGGTTAAAACCTGTCCCTCCGTTAGTAGCGGTTTTAGTCTTTGAACACCAGCTTGCCGCCCATGTGACCGGCCAGGCCGGCGGCGCCGACCATCGCCGCGCCGAGCAGCAGGTAGATCCAGCGCCCCGGCGAAGTGAGCACCTGCGGATCGATCAGGCGCCAGGCGATCATCGCGATCAGGCACGCCGAAACGATGACCGAAGCCGCAATCTTGGTTGCGAAAATTTTGGTCATCACCTGCTTGTAGCGGTTTTTCCATTCCAGATAGCCGGTAATCAGGACTACCGGCATGGTCAGCAACACGAAGACCAAGCTGTAGAAAGCCGCCTGCTCAAACGTCGCAACGCTGAACACCAGGGCAATGACGAGAAAAACCAGGGCCAGCGGCAATACGCCGTTTGGAGTGTGAACGCTGATCGGGTGCAGATGGTATTTGAGCACCAGGCCGGCGATACCGCTTGGTGCCGGCTGTCCACCAGTCGCTGCCGCCGGGGCGGCAACCGCGTCCGGTGCCGCAGAACTGCTTGGTGCCGGTTCCGATTCATCGACGAGTTCCTTGAAATATTCGGCACCCGCGCCACAGACCGGACAGGTTTCCGGCGGCGCATCCCCCTCATGAATATAGCCGCAGACCGTACACTCCCATTTTTTCATGCGCGCGTCCTCCCTGGTTAACGCTATGACACCGGTATGACCCGGCTTTGCCATCCTACAAATATCCGGAAATGCTGTTATTCTACCATATCGCCAGCCGGTCTGCCAACAGCAAATCGGACCTGGTCCTGGCCAACCGTACACCCTTGCGTTTCTCAACGGCGGCGACAGAGCGGAAAACCATTACCCTTCCTCAGTCAATTGCCGGTCGATTTCATCGATTCGGGCCTGGGCCTCTTCCCAGCGCAGCAGCCAGCGATCGAGACGGCGCGTACTCTCCTCGTAGTCGGCGCTGACCATAGTCCAGCGTTGCTGATCCTGGTAGAGATCCGGATCGGCCAGGGATTTTTCCAGCCGCTCTTTCTCCCGCTCCAGCTTGTCGACTTGACGCTCGGCCTCACTGAGCTTCTTCAGCCAGGGACCGGCCAGATCCTGCCGGCGACGGCGGCGCTCAGCTTCCCGGCGGCGTCGCTCCTTCTTGCTGTCCCCGGACACGTCAGTCGTCGGCGCCGCCGTTTGTTCCGTTTTTTCCCGCTCGGCCTGCCGCTGTTCGAGCAGCTGCTGACGGGCGAGAAATTCGGCGACCGTTCCCTCGTAGACAGTCACTCTCCCATCCTTGACTTCGAGCACTTTATTCACGAAACAATCGAGAAAATAGCGGTTGTGCGAGACGACGACGATGGTCCCGTCATACTGCCGCATCGCTTCCTGCAACACCTCCTGGGAACTCATGTCCAAGTGGTTAGTCGGCTCGTCGAGGAGCATGCAGTTGGCCGGAATGGCAATCATCCGGGCCAGGGCCAGACGGCTTTTTTCACCGCCGGACAAGACCGAAACCTTCTTATCGACATCTTCGCCGCGAAAGAGAAAGGCCCCGAGCAACGAACGCAGCCGAGTGGTGGTCAGGTCTTCTGCGGCGTGGGACAAGGTCTCCAGCACAGTGTAATCCGGCGGCAACTCCTGGGCCTGGTGCTGACCGAAATAGGTGAGCTGTACTCCGGAACCGAGCCGGCACTGGCCACTATCGGCCGGTAATTGCCCGGCCAGGATACGGAGCAGGGTCGACTTGCCGGCACCGTTCACCCCAACCACGGCGACCTTGTCGCCGCGCTGCAGCAACAGATTGACCTCCGTGAAAACCGGCTTGCCATGATAACTTTTGCTGACATCATCGATCATCAGCACATCCCGGCCCGAATGCGGCGCCGCCGGAAAAGAAAAACGGATCTGCTGTTCGTCTTCGGCCAGCTCGATCACCTCCATTTTATCGAGTTGCTTGAGCCGGCTCTGAGCCTGGCGAGCCTTGGTGGCCTTGGCCTTGAACCGTTCGACGAAACGCATGGTCTGACGAATTTGCGCCTGCTGGTTGCTGTAAGCCGCCTTCTCGATCCGCCGCCGCTCTTCCTTCTCCCGGACGTAGTAGGAGTAGTTGCCCTTGTAGACGGTCAACCGGCCCAGGCTCAACTCCCAAGTCTGCCGGGTGGTCCGGTCCAGGAAGGAGCGGTCATGGGAAATAATCACCATCGCCCCGTCATAAGACTGCAGAAATGACTCGAGCCAGGTCAACGAATCGAGATCGAGATGATTGGTCGGCTCGTCGAGCAACAGCAGGGACGGCGCCGCCAGCAGCATCCGGGCAAGCAGCAGGCGCATCACCCAGCCACCGGAAAACGAGACAACCGGCCGCTCCAGATCCTCGTCGCGAAAACCGAGACCATGCAACACTTTTTCGATCCGCGTTCGGATCGTGTAGACATCATGCTCTTCAAGTCGATGCTGCACCTCACCCTGCCGCTCCAGGATCTGCTCAAACTCCTCGCTATCCGGTGCGGCACCGGCAAGCCGGTGGTTCAAGTCCTTGAGCTCGCGTTGCAGGTCGAGTACGGCGGCAAACGAGGTCTCCGCCTCCTGGTAGACCGTACGGTTCGAGTTGATCACTCCGGGTTCCTGCGGCAGATATCCCACCGAAAAGTGGCGGGCGCAGGTAACGACACCGTCATCAGTGGCAGTTTCGCCGGCCATGATCTTCATCAAGGTGGTCTTACCGGTGCCGTTCACCCCGACCAGACCGATACGATCACCGGGATAGACGACGGCGGAGAGGTCTCTGAACAGGTGTTTGTTGCCGTAGCGAATATCGAGATGATTAACGGATAGCATAAGAAAAAGATCCGCGTGCCAGCGTCCCGTCGAGCCTGACCGTAAAAGCGGCCGATTCGAACAGGGCGCCGAGACGCTTGAGATTGTTTTTCCCGGAACCGACGAAGGCCGAATGGTCCCGGGGGGAAATAGTCAACTCCACGGTCCGACCCGGCCCGGCAGAGCGCAGCAGCCGCCTGGCCGTGAGGTACCAGTCGCGGCTTGCCACCAGCTCACCGAAGGCAGGGTGATACGGACCGGCGAGCACTCGGGACTGCAACTCGGGCGACGGCTGCAGCCCCATCCGGATAACGGCAATCCCTGCTGCCGTCAACAGCTGCCTGGCCCGGCCGGTCAAGACGACCGCCCTGGCCAGGCCGAGCGGGTGCCACTGTCCCCGCCGGTAAAGCTCAGCCATCCCGGTACCGGCCAGCACCAAGGTCGGGTAAAGGCGTACAAAGGACGGTCTCAGCTCTATCACCTGCCGTACACCGGCAATAAACGAGGCGGTGGTCTCACCGGGCAACCCGACCATCAATTGCAGGCCGACGTCGCAGCCACGGCGGACCAGCACCTCGACCGCCCGTATCGTCGCACCACCATCATGGCCGCGCTCCACCCGCTGCAGCACCGCTTCGTTCATCGACTGTGCACCGAGTTCCACGGTACTGACGCCGTAGGAGCGTAAAAAATCGACGATTTCATCATCGATACAGTCCGGCCTCGTCGAGACCCGAAGAGAATCTATCTTCCCCCGTCGCAGATACGGCTGCGCCGTTTCGAGCAACAGTCGTCGCTGGTCTTCTTCAAGGCAGGTGAACGAGCCGCCGAAAAAGGCGAGCTGCACGAACCGACGCTGTTGTCGGTAGCCAAGCCAGCTGTCGATCGTCCGGCGGAGCCGGTCGACCTGATCCGAAGGTTCCGAGCCGTCTCGATCCCGACCGGTAATCGTCCACTGATCGCAGAACAGGCAGCGATGGGGACAGCCCCGGTGCTGGATGAAAAAAGGGATGACCAGCATCTGCTCAGCGCTGCTCCTTCTTCTCCCAGAGCAGCAGTGCAGCTGCGGCGGCACGTTGTTCCGCCTCTTTCTTCGAGCCGGCCGTACCGCTGCCGAGTACCTCGTCGCGGAACAGCACCGAAACGGAGAACTGTTTGCGGTGCGACGGGCCGTCCTCTCCGTCGAGCCGGTAGACCGGTGCCTCGTTATGGCGGTCCTGCAACACTTCCTGGAGACGACTTTTGGCGTCACTGAGCAGCAGATCCTGTTTTTTCTGCTCGATCGCCTCGACAAACAACCGCTGGACGATGTCAGCAACGGTCGTATAACCGCTGTCTTCGAAGATCGCTCCGATCACCGCCTCGAACGCGCAGGCAAGGATCGACGACTTATTCCGGCCGCAGGACGCGTCCTCCCCCTTGCCGAGGCAGAGAAAGCGCCCGAGGTCAAGGGAGCGGGCCATCTCGGCGAGATGGCCTTCATTAACCAGCGACGAGCGAAACCTGGTCAACTCGCCCTCGCGCATGTTCGGGTAGTGGTGGCAGAGCAGATGACCGATCACCAGATCGAGCACCGCATCGCCGATAAACTCCAATACCTGGTTGTCGTTACCGGCCTGCGCCTGCTCAAAAGCATAGGAGGGATGCACTACTGCTTTCTGCAGCAGACGCAGATCGGTAAAGCGGTAACCGAGGGTGATCTCGAGCGCGGCGAGCAGATCCTTATTCTGCTGAACCAGCGCATCAACGGGGATTCCCATGTCAGTGTCCTCTTGATTCTCCTGTATCTTTCCTCTTGTCAAAAGCATGATCTATGGTATAAAGAACCTTCTTCGCCTGCGGGACGACGGCGGCGTAGCCAAGTGGCCAAGGCAGTGGTCTGCAAAACCATTATTCAGCGGTTCAAATCCGCTCGCCGCCTCCAAAAATATGAAGGAGTTATCGGTTTGTCACCGGTAGCTCCTTTTTTTTGTGCAGTATGAAAATCGGCGGGACAGGTTTTAACCTATCCACCGCTCACTATAAACAGCATTCTCAAGCCGGGAAGCCGCGGCGGGTTCTCTATTTACAGGAAATGCCGTCAGATGTCCAGGGCGGCCTTGCTCCTGCTCCATCCCATGTGCACCTGGATATACTGTACGGGTTGGTCAAGGTCAATCTGTATAGCAACATAGGTATCCCACCGTTCACGAATTCTCACCTGCTCAAGACAAAGAGGGGGGTGCATTGCTGCCGACAACAGCTTGCGTTCCCGTCAGAAAAAGTCGTTCCCGGTAACTATTGACACAGAGCTCTTCATTACCACAGTCTTTCTAGGTCTATTTCTGCAAGGAGGACAGTGTCATGGCCATACTCGAACTATTTTCCGACTATATCTGACCCTGGTGTTATTTCATTACCGGGAGTATTGAAAAACTGAAGAATACCTACGATATACAAGTTCGCTGGAGAGCTTTTCCACTCCATCCGGAAACCCCTGAGGAAGGACGCTCCCTGGAAGAGCTTTTTGCCGGCTCAACCATCGACGTTCCACAGATGCTCGCCCATCTCAATCAGGTAGCTCAGTCGCTTGGACTTCCCTTTGGCGAGAGAAAGAAAACCTATAACAGCAGGCTGGCCCAGGAATTGGGGCTTTGGGCGGAAACCAAAGGAAGGGGCCACCACTTTCACCTGGCGGCGTTCCACTCCTATTTCGCCAAGGGACAGAACCTGGCGAAAAAAGACGTCCTTCTGGAAATAGCCGTGACGGCGGGACTTGAGCCGACCGCCGCGGAAAAAGTCATCGAGGAACGATCCTTCAGCGATCGTGTTCTCGCCGACTGGCAGCTATCCAGGGACAAAGGCGTCACCGCCGTTCCCACTTTTTACATGAACAACTCGTCTCTAACCGGAGCCAGGCCTTATAATGATCTAGCCCGCTTTGTCGAGATGGCAGGAGCGTTGTCGGCACACGATAAAGGGCGGTGATCGACCTCCCGCTGGAAGATAATGCCGCCATTCACGGATGAACCGCACGAAAAAACGGAACCGGTAATTCACCAGGAGCTCGATATGGGGATCAATCTTACGCGCAAGATCATAGAATCGCATTGTGTTGCAGGCCGGCTTCAGCCAGGCGAAGAAATAGCCCTGAAAATTGATCATACCCTGCTGCAGGACGCCACCGGCACCATGGCGATGCTCGAATTCGAGTCGTTGGGGCTGGACCGGGTCCGGGTCGATCTCGCCGCCCAGTATGTAGACCACAACCTGCTGCAGACCGATTTCAGAAATGCCGACGACCACCGCTACCTGCAAAGCGCCTGTGCCCGCTATGGCATACATTTCAGTAGGCCGGGCAACGGCATCTCCCACCAGGTCCATCTGGAGAATTTCGGTAAACCCGGACTCACTCTGCTCGGTGCCGACAGCCACACCCCTGCCGCCGCCGGCCTCTCCATGCTCGCCTTTGGCGCCGGCGGACTCGATATCGCGCTGGCCATGGCGGGGCGTCCATATCATCTACCCTGTCCCAAAGTGTTGGGAGTAAGGCTCGACGGTATCCTGCCGCCGTGGGTAAGCGCCAAGGACATCATCCTCGAGATGCTGCGTCGCTACGGCGTCAAAGGATGCCGGGGAATGGTCGTGGAATATTACGGGCCGGGGGTCGCCACTCTGACGGTTGAGGATCGAGCCGCCATCGGCAATATGGGAACGGAACTCGGGGCGACCAGCTCGCTCTTTCCCTCTGACGAAAACACTCGGAACTACCTTGCATCCCAGCAACGAGAGGCGGATTGGCAAGCGCTGGAGGCGGATAAGAACGCAGTCTACGACGAATACGACGTGATAGATCTGGCCGAAGTCGAGCCACTGATCGCCTGCCCGTCGTCTCCCGGCGATGTCGTTGCCGTGCGCGAGGTGGCGGGCACCCGTGTCGATCAGGTCATAATCGGATCCAGCGCCAATAGCGGCCTGAAAGACCTGCTGCGGGTCTCATCGATCATGGCAGGACGACACAGCGCAGCCCACACCGATCTGCAAATCAATCCCGGCAGCCGCCAGGTGCTTGAAAACGTGATAGCGGCCGACGGTTTGCTACCGCTCGTCACGGCCGGCGCCAAAATCAACCAGTCCGGCTGCCTGGGATGCATCGGCATGGGCCAGGCACCGGGTACCGGCCAGGTAAGTCTCCGCACCTTTCCCAGAAATTTCCCCGGACGTTCCGGCACAAAAGACGACCGGGTGTACCTCTGCTCACCGGAAACAGGAGCGGCCGCGGCACTGAAAGGTGTTATAACCGATCCCCGCGCACTGGCAGACGAGATGACGTATCCGGAGATTCATGATCCGGATCAGCGACTGGTGGACAGGTCTTCTATTGTCTACCCTTCCGAAGAGTTGCAGGCAACGGAGGTCATCCGCGGACCAAATATCATACCGCTGCCGGATTTTGCCCCATTGCCGGAAAGCCTGGAGCTACGGGTGGCCTTGAAGGTCGGCGACAACATCTCGACGGATGCCATCATGCCGGCAGGCAACACCGTGCTGCCGCTGCGGTCGAACATCGAAGCGATCAGCAAGTTCGTCTTCTACCAGGTTGACCAAGATTTTCATGACCGGTGCCGTCTCCTCGGTGATGGCGCAGTAATCGGCGGGGAGAACTACGGCCAGGGATCGAGCCGGGAACACGCCGCCCTGGCCCCACGCTTTCTCGGGATACGCATCAAGATAGCAAAGAGCTACGCCCGCATCCACCAGGCAAACCTGTGCAATTTCGGCATTCTTCCGCTGATTTTCAACAATCCTGACGATTATGACGCCATAACGGACTCGTCGGTTATCGAATTACCCGGCATCAGAGCCAGTGTCGAGAGCGGGGCTACAGAGATCGCCATCCGGGTTGACGGCAAGGAGATGATCACCCTGCTGGAGGTTTCCGACCGGCAACGGCAGAGCCTGCTTGCCGGCGGGACTTTGAACCTGGTGCGGCGTGAACTGGGAGGAGAACAGCGCCTCAATCCCTGAGCCAGTTCCAGCTCAACTTTACTGGAAAACGAGGCGAAGTATGGTATGGTGACCGCGTTTTTGCCCCGTCTCGTAAGCATGGTCAAGCGGGGTCTCTAGCTCCCCGGCCGCAGGTCTCCCGGAGCGTCGTTCCGGGGTGGCCAGCCAGAACTGTGAGGCGTTTCATGTCTGATTCATCGTTTCTTGCCCGATCGGTCAACTCGCTGTTCCCCACATTCCATGCCAAGATTATCGGAATGCTCTGGCTGCTGCTCGGCTGTCATCTGGTCGGCGGGCTCCTGCTGGCCGGCGCCGTTTTCCTGCCCGATCTGCGCCTGGTGCTGGTGCTGCCGGCTGCGGTCATCTTTGCTGTCGCGCTGCTGCTCGGCATCGCTTTTTCTGCCGCACTGCGCAGCGAACAACAGGCCATTGCCCGCGACATCACCACGCTCTATGACCGCGACAACAAGGAAATTAAACTGTTCCTGCCGAAAAACGAGACGGCAACGGAAACCGGCCGACTGCTCCGCACCAGCTACGGCAGCGTGCTGACCGGTATTCGGGCCCTGGTCGAAGACATCCGGCGCATCGGCATCAGTATTGCCGTCGATACTACCAAGGTCAGCCGTCTGGTCTCATCAACTGCCGGCAAAGCCGCCCGGCAGCAGGAAATCTCCCACGAGGTGTCCTCGGCCAGCAGCCAATCGAGCAACGCCATTGCGGAGGTCTCGAAAAGCGTGCAATACGTCGCCGATAATACCACCAACAACCTCGACATGGTTCGCGGCTCGCACACCGAACTGATGGAGGTGACCGGAAAGATAGAGCAAATCAGCGGGGCCGTCGAATTGTTTCAGCAGACGGTCGAGGAACTCAGCCAAAGCTCCGCCTCGATCCTCAAGGTAGTCTCCACGATCAACGATATCGCCGAGCAGACCAACCTGCTGTCGCTGAACGCGACCATCGAAGCGGCCCGGGCCGGCGAGCACGGCAAGGGGTTTGCGGTGGTCGCCGAAGAGGTACGGGAATTGGCAAGGCGGGTCAAACCGGCAACCACGGAGATCTCGGAGAACATTCAGGCGATGATCGCCATCGTCGAAAAGACCGAGCGGGGTACCAATGAAATCAGCCAGTACACCGCCGACACGAGCGAAGTGATCGGCAAAACAACCAGCAATTTCGACCGCATGGTGCACGATTTCGAGCAGATCAACGACCAATTGATGAAGGTCGCCGCGGCAATGACCGAACTGTCGACGGCCAACAGCGAAGTCTCGGAAAACATCGGCGGTATCGACACCCTCTGCCGGGAAATCGCCGGCTCGATGCACAGTTCCGAACAATCGGTGGAAACCCTGAGCAACCTGACCGAATCGATGCTGGAAATGGTGTCGACGTTTCGCACCGGCGAGGGAACCTTCGACCGGTTGATCGGCTGGGCACAGACGGCCCGGGAACGGGTGCAGCAGGAGATCGAAACCATCGGCAAAAGCGGTGGCAATCTCTTCGACACCTCGTATCGAAAGATCCCCGACACCAACCCGCAAAAATTCGAAACGACCTACACGGCTGCCTTCCACCGCACCCTTCAACCGCTCTTCGATACACTGAAGAAAGAGATGAACGGCGTTATCTACAGCATCGCCGTTGATCGCAACGGCTATTCACCGACCCACCATGCCGAATTTTCCCGGCCGCCCAGCGGCAACCCGCAGCAGGATCTGGTATACAGCCGGCACATGCGCATGTTCAACAGTAACAAGACCGAGAAGCGGCGCTGCAGCCACACCAAGCCGATGCTGCTGCAGACCTATATGCGCGACACCGGCGAGATCCTCAACGACCTGTCCCTGCCGATCATGATCAATGGCAAACACTGGGGCGCGTTGATCATCGGCTTCGATCCGAAAAACTTCGGTTAGCCGCCGGCGGCCTGCAGCGGCCGCGGCAGCATCACACCGGTATCCCCCAGATCTCGTTGGCGTATTGCTTGATAGTTCGGTCGGTGGAGAATTTGCCCATCCGCGCGACATTGAGCACCGCCATCCGCGTCCAGCGCTCCTGGTCGAGAAAGGCCTCGTTTACCTGGTGCTGGGAGTCGATATACGACTCGAAATCACGGATCAGCAAATACTGGTCATGCGGGCTCATCAAGCTGTCGACCAATGGCTTGAACAGGTTGCGGTCACCGAGCGAGAACGAGCCGTCGGCCAGGGCTTCGATCACCTCGTCAACCTCCGGATTTTCCCTGCAGATCTGCTCCGGAGTCCGGCTGTTGCGGATTCGCTCGAATTCCGCTTCTTCGGCGTTGAGGCCGAAAATGAAGATATTCTCCTCACCTACCTCCTCGCGAATCTCGATGTTGGCCCCGTCCAGTGTGCCGATGGTCAGGGCTCCGTTGAGGGCGAACTTCATATTACCGGTCCCTGAAGCTTCGGTGCCGGCGGTGGATATCTGCTCGGAGAGATCGGCCGCCGGGATGATCATCTCGGCCTGGCTGACGTTATAGTTGGGCAGGAAGACAACCCGCAACCGATCGCCGATTCGCGGGTCGTGGTTGACCACCTCGGCGATCGAATTGATCAGCTTGATGATCAGCTTGGCCCGCCAATAGGACGGCGCCGCCTTGCCGGCGAAGATCACGGTGCGCGGCGGCAGGTTCAGCTTCGGCTGGGTGACGAACTTCTGGTAGAGGTAGATCACGTGCAGTGCGTTAAGCAGTTGCCGTTTGTATTCGTGGATACGCTTGACCTGGACGTCGAACATCGTTTCCGGGCTGACCTCGACGCCGGTGGCCAGGTTGATGTAGGTGGCCAGCCGCATTTTATTCTCCAGCTTGACCTGCCGGAATGCCTCACGGAATTCCGCGTCGTCGGCCAGAGGTTCGAGTTCGTGGAGCTTGTCGAGGTCTACCTCCCAGCCTTCGCCGATGCGGCTATTGATCAGGGCTGACAGCTGAGGATTGGCCTTGAGCAACCAGCGACGCGGCGTGATGCCGTTGGTCTTGGAGTTGAACCGGTCCGGATACAGTGCATTGAAGTCCTTGAAGATACGCTCCTTGAGCAACCGCGTATGCAGCGCGGCCACGCCGTTGACCGAGTGCGAACCGATAATGGCCAGGTGAGCCATCCGCACCATTTTCGGATACCCCTCCTCGATGATCGACATCCGTCGCAGCTTGTCGAGATCACCGGGATATTCCTGGGCGATCTGGTCGAGAAACCGCTGGTTGATCTCGTAGATGATCTGCAGGTGACGGGGCAGCACCTTGCCGAGCAGGTCCACCGACCAGCGCTCGAGCGCCTCCGGCATCAGGGTGTGGTTGGTGTAGGCGAACGTCTTCGTGCTGATATCCCAGGCCTTTTCCCAGTTAAGTCCTTCCTCGTCAAGCAGCAGCCGCATCAATTCGGGAATGGCGATGGCCGGGTGGGTGTCGTTGAGCTGGACGGCGACTTCGTCGTAGAATGTGTCGAAGGTCTGATTTTGTTTTTTGTAGCGCCTCATGATGTCCTGGAAGGTGGCGCAGACGAAAAAGTATTGCTGTTTCAGGCGCAACTCCTGGCCGGCATAATTGTGGTCGGGCGGATAGAGCACCTTGGAAATGGTCTCGGAGCTGACCTTGTGCTGCACCGCGCCGATATAGTCGCCCTCACCGAAGTGGGTCAGGTCGAGTTCCCGCGAGGCCCGGGCCGCCCAGAGTCGCATGTTGATCACATGGTCGTTCTTATAGCCCGGCACCAGGATATCGCACGGCATGGCCATGACATCCTCGGTTTCGATCCATTTGGTGCGATAGCAGCCCTTCTCGTCCTGGAAGCTGGTGACCTTGCCGTAAAATTTGACGCAGAACACCGGCAGGCGACGTTCAAACTCCCAGGGTGTTCCGTAGCGCAGCCAGTTGTCAGGGCTCTCCACCTGATAGCCGTTGATCAATTGCTGGTTGAACAACCCGTACTCATAACGGATGCCGTACCCGTAGGCCGGAATCTTCAGGGTGGCGATGGAATCCATGAAACAGGCGGCCAGCCGGCCGAGACCGCCATTGCCGAGGGCGGCATCTTCCTCTTGTTCCCGGATCTCCTCGAGCGTATAGCCAAGCCCCTCGATCGCCTGCTCCACTTCCTCCCACAGGCCGAGATTGATGATGGCATTGCCGAGTGACCGGCCAATCAGAAACTCGAGCGACAGGTAGTAGACCCGTTTCTTTTCCTTGGCGTAATAGGTCTTCTGGGTTTTAATCCATTTTTCCACCATGATATCGCGCATCGTAAAGGCCAGCGCCTTGTAGATATCGGACGCGCCGGAGCGTTCCGGATCCCGCCCCTGAAAGCTGATCAAGTGGTGGATGATGTTGTCCTGGATCGATTTGACGGTGGTCGGGAAATACTGTTCCCGGGCACTCTTCTCACTGGCTTCACTCAATACATCTGGGGTCGGTGTGCTCATCTGTGCTTCTCTCAAAGGTTGGGCCGTTTACGGCGGAGATGAAACAGGAGACTATCGATCACCCTCGCCTGCAGCAACAATGACCGGATGACCTTACCTCAGGTTCATCATGGTTTCGTGAATATGCCATCATGATTATCTTGCGAAGCGATCCGAAGGGGTCGCCGTACGCCGGACTGATTGAACTGGGCGTCTGCACTATGATGCCATGATCAACCACGTTCTGTCCAGCTTCTATTGGTCCAACCGCTCCCCAATGGCAAATAATGTCACATTGTGGTATAGAAAATCTTGGTATGATGGCTATTATCTCGTGATGTTCGATGTTACCACCGATTCCCATACTCACTGAGCACGTCTTCACACTCTATCGAGGAGCGCATGGCACATAATTCGGCAACCGTCAGCAAACAAACTTTCTATCTGACCATCTTTCTCGTCTTTATTGCCGGTTTTCTTGCCGGCGTGGTCTTTACCGTCTTTCGCACCGACGATGCGCCGGCCGGCAGCCCCGCGACGACACAGGGCCAGCAAGCCCTGCCGCAGCAGCAGGCGGATGCGATCCTCCACCTTGAGGCGGAAGTCACCGCCCATCCGGACAACTTCGACGCCTGGACCCAACTCGGCCACCTCTATTTCGACACCAACCAGCCCGAAAAAGCTATCGGCGCCTACACCAAGGCCCTCGAACTGCACAGCGGCAGCCCCGACCTGTGGACCGACCTCGGCGTTATGTACCGGCGCAGCGGCGATCCGGCCAAGGCCGTCGAATCGTTCGACAAGGCGATCGCCATGGATCCCGCTCACCTGCAGTCCCGTTTCAACAAGGGCGTCGTCCTCCATTTCGATCTCGACCGAACAGAGGAGGCACTGGACGCCTGGCGCTCGGTATTGGCCTTGAACAACGACTACCGCATGGCCAACAACCGACTGCTCAGGGAATTTATCGAAACCGTGGCAAACGAAACCACCAACTGACACGGTCGCCGGCGACCGCTGTTTTGTACAAGGAGAACACCATGAAATTCGAGACCATCGCGTTGCACGGCGGCCAGACCGTCGATCAGGACACCCTGTCGCGCGCTCTGCCCATCTATCGCACCAGCTCCTACGTGTTCAAGAGCACCGAACACGCGGCCAATCTGTTCGCCCTGAAGGAACTCGGCAATATCTACACCCGGATCGGCAACCCGACGCAGGACGTACTCGAGCAGCGCATGGCCCAGCTGGAAGGCGGCGCGGCCGCACTGGCGCTGGCCTCCGGTACCTCGGCGATCTTCTACACGATCATCAACATCTGCTCGCAGGGCGACGAGGTCGTCGCCGCCAACAACCTCTACGGCGGCACCTATATCCAGTTCGCCTCGATCCTGCCGCAGCTCGGCATCACCGTGCGCCTTGTCGACCCCGACGACCCGGCCAACTTCGAGCGG
>JAZBPM010000079.1:0-12430 GCA_036351615.1 Desulfofustis sp. | reverse complement strand
GGGGGGCAGGCAACCCGCGCCCCTCACGGTAGAGCAAGACACCTCTCGCAGGGGGCGGTTGCACTTTTTTGAGAAATTCTTTGGAAAGCTCTTCCTTGCAGTTTCTCCATTTGTGAACAATTTTTAGCTATTAGCCGATCCGACCCTCTCAAGAACTAGTCTCAACCTGATGGAATGCAATAGAACCGGAGATTGCAAGAGTCAAGCTATATCATCTGAATACAAATTTCGTATGATTAAGGTAACCAGTTAGTTTTCTTGAATTGTCTCCAGCAACAACGATTTAAACAATTCCATGGACGGAGAGGTTGAATAGCGTCTCAGATTCACCAATCCGTAGTGGGTGGACAAACCGGCATTTCCCAGTGGCAGGGCAATAACTCCTCCCTCTGCAAGGGACGGAGAATAGATGCTATCCAGGCCACACCCCACGGCATCGCTATGCCTGACAACTTCCAAAAGAATTTTGAAATTGTTGCACTCTACCAACCCATTCTCGAATTTGGCGAGAAATGCGGGATCCATACCGGTTTTTGTAGCGAGGATGGGGAAAATATTCTCGGGCAGCCAGGGAGTGGCGATGGGATATCGAAAAATATGCCCAAGTTCAAGATCTTTCTGTGAAATCAAGGGATGCCCTGGCCTGACAATGAAGCAAATTGAATGTTGCGGCATGGGAGTCACTTCAATATCTTCAGCCATTTCATTCCCCCTAGTGTCGGCGATCAAGATATCAATTTGGCCTTGCCGGAGCATTTCAAACAGAGCATGGGGTCGTTCCACAATGACTCGGATATGCAACCGAGGGTGAAGTTTATTGAGCCTACCGATGACCTTGCCAATGATAGCCTCCGCAGGAATGATGCCGGTTCCGATGGTGAGTTCACCGGCATCGTTTCCCTTGATGAGTTGGATATCACGCACCAGCCTCCTTGCACCCCGAATCAGGGGAGTTCCGAACTGGATGATATGACGGGCATAAGCTGTTGGTGAGACTTCACGTTTTCCTCGATCAAATAAGGTGACATCCAGACTCAGTTCGAGACTTTTAATTGCTCGGCTCAACCCGGGTTGAGTCAAGTGGAGTTCTTTTGCAGCCCTGGCAAAATTGCCATGGCGCGCCAGGGCCTCTACCATCCTGATTTGTTTAATATCGATATTCATGATTTTTTGGTATCAAAACGATGATAATATGTCGATTGATTTTGCTCTTCCCCTAATGTTATGTAAAACTCGTTAGCACAATTTACCATTATTTTCCTTCACCATATTTATCCGGATTGTCCCATGCCACGGCAACATCTGAAATACAGGATTTTTGCCTGCGATCAAAATTCCTTTTCAGCCGGCAAACCTGCGCCATGCCCCTGACATGATCACGACTCCGGATAGTGGCGATAGCCACTCAGCCTCTCCTCGTCTTCAGCTCCCACCACTGGAAAAAGGCGATTATTACCGCTATCACGTTATGGTTAAACCGAGCGGTTCCTTGTGTAATCTGGAATGCAGGTACTGTTTCTACCTGCACAAAAAGGATCTGCTGCGACAGCCAACGAACCCCAAAATGAGCGAGTCTCTGTTGGAGGAGCATATCCGCCAGTATATAGAGGCACAGACAGGTCATGAGGTGGTTTTTTCCTGGCAGGGTGGCGAACCGACGATGTTGGGGTTGGATTTTTTCCGCCAGGTGATCACCCTGCAGCAGCAATATAAAAAACCGGAACAGTCCATCGAAAACGATTTGCAGACCAATGGGATACTGCTAAACGATGAATGGTGTTACTTTCTCAAAAAACATGATTTCCTCGTCGGCCTATCAATAGATGGCCCCCCCGAACTGCATGATGTCTACCGGCGCAGCAAGGGCGATCAGCCAACTTCTGCCCAAGTCATGCGGGCCGTCGGACTGCTACACGACCATGACATCTCCTTTAACGCAATGTGCGTGGTCAACCGGGTTAATGTCTGCAGGCCGATTGATGTTTACCGTTTCCTCTGCGACGAGGTGCGTCCACGCATCATCCAGTTCATCCCAGGGGTTGAACCGGTGGATTTCTGCAGCGTCGCTCCAGGTTACTGGCGCGCAGAAGACATGCCGTTCCTCGGTTCTCCCAGATCAAAACCGGGTTGTACCGGCTCGGTGGTCACCGAATGGTCCGTAGATCCTGATGACTGGGGCTCTTTTCTTTGCAAGATCTGGGATGTCTGGCTCAGACGGGACTATGGTAAGATCTTTGTCGACCAATTCGAGAACATGGTTTCGATGATGTTCGGATTTGGCCCACAGAAATGTGTGAACTGCCAGTTCTGCGGGAAGGCTTTAGCTATCGAGCACAACGGCGATCTCTACAGCTGCGATCATTTCGTTTATCCCGAATACCGACTGGGCAACATCCTCGAATTGCATCAGGGCGACCTGGCCTTTTCCGAACGTCAGAAAGAATTTGCCCTAGCTAAGTACCGGGCCCTGCCCAACTACTGTCGGAATTGCAGTTACCTGCAGTATTGTTGGGGTGAATGCCCGAAAAACCGTTTCCTCAAATCCCCAGAGGGCGAGACCGGCCTCAACTATCTCTGTAATGGGTTAAAAGCGTTTTTCAAAAAGGCCATTTCCGATCGTCGTGAACTGGCCAGACGCCTGCAATTGCCCTGAGCTTTTTTCACACGTAGTTTCAGCTGTCGCATTTCACCTATACCTGAGGATGGGAAATAGATGAAGAAGAGCTTACTCATCCAGATTCTTATGGCCACATTGGTGACCACTCGGGTCTTGGCCGAGCAATCGCTTGAACAGGCAGCCAGCGATCCCACCGCTTCACTGATGTCCCTGCAGTTCTCCGACTGGTATTCTTTCAACTATCACGGGGGCAGCGAAACGGATAACACTCTGGTTTTCCGTTCCGCCATTCCCTTTGCCATCGGTGAACAGAAACATATCCTGCGAATGACCGTGCCGTTTATTACCGACCATCCGGTTCTCGATAACGGCCTGTCGGACACTACCCTTTTTGATCTCCTGGTCTTTGAGCGGAACTGGGGGCGCTTTGGTGTCGGGGCAGTCGGCCTGCTGCCAACCGGCGGTTCTGGCCGGGGCGGCGAAAAATGGGGCATTGGCCCGGCAATAGGGTTTGTGGCTCGACAGGAAGGTTACCTCTTCGGTTTGTTCAGCCAGAATGTTTTCACTGTTGCCGGTGAAGACGAACGTAGCGACATCGACATCAGCTCCTTCCAGCCGATCTTCAATTATAAGCTGGGAAGTGGCTGGTCCATGAGCTTTTCCGAGATGCAGATAACCTACGATTGGGAAAACAGCCGTTGGTCCAATCTGCCACTGGGTGCCGGAATCAACAAACTGTACCGTTTTGGCAAGCTGCCGGTGCAGTTCAATCTGCAGTATGAACATAATTTTTCAGACGATCACACAGCTCCGAGTGATATCGTCCGTTGCTCAGTGAAGTTTCTCTTGCCAACGCTTTGAAATAATGATGACACCAGAGGTGTCCTTGCCTGATCGAATTCTTTTACCATAGCCAGATAAACAAGGAGAACGCGCTCTATGATCACTGCCATGAGAACCACCGCTCTAGCCGCCTTGGTGGCTGGGCTGGTATGCACAACCTCAGGCCAGGCCGAAGAAGGAGGTTCGGGCCACTACATGCCTGGCTCGATGTCCTCATTCATAGACAGCATCCCCCAGGTACCTTCTTTTCTTGCACGGCTCAATGTCATTGCCTATGACGGATCGGCAGATCCAACGTTGACGATACCGATCGCCAGAGTTCTATACACCGGTATTGATGCCACTATCATGGGTTACGGCCTCACCATGGTCTGGCGACCTGATATTGATCTCTTGGGGTCAGGCTGGAGCTACGCGATGAGCGTGACCATTCCTGTCATCACAGTCGATATCAGTGCTGAGGCGGCAACCCCACTACGCCCTGGCAGATCAATCGATCTGGACGACAGCGAAACCGGTCTCGGTGATATTATCTTGCAGCCGGTCATGATCAGCCGCATCCTGACTCCCGATTTCAAGATCAACTCACGGCTGACTATCTATACCCCCACAGGCGAATACACAGCCGGTAAGCTTGCCAATACGGGTAAGAATTTCTGGACGTTCAGTCCATCGGTGGAGCTTATGTATTTCGGCCAGAAAAACGGCATTGAGGCCTCGCTTTTCACCGGGGTCGATTTCAACACCGAGAACAAGGACACCGACTACACCTCGGGAACCCAGCTGCACTTCGACGGTACCCTGGCCCAACATTTCCCCCTCTGGGGTGGTCTGGCCGGAGCGGGCATTAACGCCTACTACTACGAACAGCTCATTGGTGACAGCGGCGATGGAGCAACGCTGGGCGATTTCAAGGCGATGACCACCGGCTTGGGGCCAGCCCTGTCGTACAGCAGCAAGGTCGGCGAGCACAGCGTAACCGGCGAGCTCAAGTGGTTGCACGAGTTCGAGACCCGAAATCGGCTTGAAGGCGATACCATCTTTTTCAAACTGCTTGTCAGCTTCTGACTTCCTTCATCCGCTTTTGCTGTGAAGGAGGATCGAATGATCAACCCCTGCGCATATGGAGAACAACATGAAATTTAGTAAAAGATACAATCTGCCGGCATTGGCCGGTATGATGGGGTTGTCCCTGGCGATATGGGCATCCCAGACCACTGTGGTTGAAGCCTCCACTCTCAGCAAGGCCATACGGGTCAAGGAGAACATGGAGCCGGCTCTGGTATTTCCTCAGCAGGATCAGGCCGTGCAGCAAAAGCTGGCGGAATTGCAAGCCAGAACCGGCAAGCGCCCGAATATCGTCTGGCTGGTGGTGGACGACATGGGTTGGGGTGATCCGGGCGTCTATGGTGGCGGCACGGTAGTTGGTGCAGCCACCCCCAACATGGACATGCTGGCCAATGAAGGACTCAAGCTGACCTCCACCTATTCACAACCAACAAGCACCCCCACCAGATCCGCGATCCTGACTGGCCGACTACCGGTTCGCACCGGTCTGACCCGGCCAATTCTGGCCGGGGACAAACTCAAGGTCAATCCTTGGGCCGATGAGATATCTCTGCCGAAGCTGCTCAGCGACAGCGGGTACGTCACCGTTCTCGCGGGCAAGTGGCATGTGGGCGAGGCTGAAGGCATGCGCCCGCAGGATATCGGTTTTGACGAATATTATGGGTATTACCCGGCACAGAAGGAATTATCGCAGGTCTTTGATAAGCGCCGCTATCCCGACCTGGTGCTCAATCCCGAACGTATGGAGATGCTCCGCGAGACAGGAGCCAGCGAGGCGCTGATCCACGGTTTTAAGGGGGGCAAAACAACAGAGATCCCTCTCCAAGGTCTTGAGGATATTGCCGAGGGCGACCGTTTGGTGAAAGAGTTCAGCGTCAAAAAAATCAAGGAACTGGCCAAGGCCGACAAGCCATTCTTTCTGGAGCATGCTTTCATGAAAGTACATGCCGACAACTTCCCATCCCGGGAATTTGAAGGAAAAAGCGGCAGCAAGTATCCCTACAAGGATGCACTGGTCGAGGTCGACGCCTATGTCGGTGAGATCGTCAAGGCTCTGGATGAGGCCGGCGTACTGGGAAACACTTTTATCTTCGTCACCTCCGACAACGGTCCGCAGATGGACAGTTGGCCTGACAGCGGCTACACCCCTTTCCGCGGAGCCAAGGCCTCATCCTGGGAAGGAGGGGTCCGGGTGCCGGGAATCGCCTATTGGAAGGATATGATCAAGCCGGGCCGGGTCAGTGACGAACTCTTCGATCTGATGGACCTGTTCAATACCTCGCTCAATCTGGCAGGTATTGCTGACAGGATTCCGACTGATCGCTATATCGATGGCATCGACCAGACTTCCTTTCTGTTGGCAGACGAAGGCCGTTCCAAACGGGAGAAAGTGTATATCTGGGGCCAATCAGAGTTGATGGCAATGCGGATGTACGAGTACAAAATTCATATCAAGGTCACAGAAACTCATTCACAGTGGCTGGATATCGATATGACCACGGTCAGTCAGGTGGGGTTGGCGCCTTGGATTTTTAATCTGTATATCGATCCGAAAGAGCAGTATCCGGTAGGCCACAGGATGAACGCCTGGATGGCCTCTCTAGCTGACGAGATGAAGGGCCATGCCGCCACTTTCATGAAATATCCGCCGAAGGACATCGGCCTTGGGCAGTAACATGGTAGCTTGCTGGAGGCTGGATTTGCTGAGTGGCGAAGCTCAAAAAACTTAATGGCCGAGAGACCTTTAAGGAGACCAATGTGAAACAGATACTGCCCTTTTTCTGATCTGGTTGCTGCTGTTTGCCCCTGCCCTCCAGGCGGCCGGGCAGCCTGCAGATGGCCAGGGGGCGGTCCGCGATGAGCGCTATGTCAGCCATCGAAATGTCAACGTCAACCGTTACCAGCATGTTGATGTCGAAGTGCACCATACATTCAACATGAACCTTTATAGGTAAACCAGAGGAATACTAATGAAACAGTTTGGCGCAGAATTTCTTGGAACATTTTGGCTTGTCCTTGGTGGTTGTGGAAGTGCAGTGCTTGCCGCCGCTTTCCCCAGCGTTGGCATAGGTCTGCTCGGAGTCTCGCTGGCATTTGGTTTGACGGTGTTGACTATGGCCTACGCCATAGGTCACATTTCGGGCTGTCACCTTAATCCGGCTGTATCGGTTGGCCTCTGGGCCAGTGGCCGGTTCCCTGCCAACAGGCTCTTCCTTTACATTATGGCGCAGGTTTGCGGTGCCATTGCCGCAGGTGCCGTGCTCTACATCATCGCCAGCGGTACTGCCGGTTTTGATGTATCAAAGGGTTTTGCCGCCAACGGGTATGGCGCACATTCACCCGGAGGTTATTCGCTTCTTGCGGCTTTTGTCACCGAAATCGTCATGACCATGTTTTTCCTTCTGGTCATACTTGGCGCAACCGACAAACGGGCACCGGTTGGTTTTGCTCCTCTCCCCATTGGTCTTGCGTTGACCCTCATTCATCTCATCAGTATCCCGGTGACAAATACCTCTGTCAATCCCGCCCGGAGTACCGGGGTGGCATTGTTCGTCGGAGACTGGGCAATCGGGCAACTCTGGCTCTTCTGGCTGGCACCCTTAGTGGGCGCGCTGTTGGGAGCAGTCGCCTATCGCATGATCGCTAGCGAAGAAAACGGATAACCCCATTTTCCTGTTCCGAATACGATTAAACCAAGGCTACCTGGCAAAAAATTACAGAAAAACGTATTAGAGGGAGGACATATGCCTCAACCAAAATCTATTGAGAAAACTCAATGCCACTCTGCTCTCAGCGGACTCGCCCGGGCTGTTCTATTGATGGCATCGACCTGACTTTCTCTCTGTTCGCAGACGATGGCTGTTCGAACGTGAGGAAGTGTATATCTAAGCCAGTCAGAGCTGATGGCAATGCGGATGCACGAGGACAAAAATTTTAGGAAACAATGAGTTGTTGTCAAATACCATAAGAGATCACCTCTGAAAACCCATGGCCAGAAATGCGGAGCTGGCTACCTGTGTCACATGTACAGCCAGTAAGGAGCTGATATGAAAATAATGCCCCTCATTCGATGCCTTCTGTTCTTGCTTGTAAATCTGCAGATCCTGCCCTCCATGGGAGAAGCCGGTGCAGCTCAGGCCGCGTATGAAAAACATCCTGTTCTTCAGGCAAGTCAAGTGCTTCCCAAGGGCATGCAGGAACAGGGAGAGCTGTACAAAATCGATCCAGAGGTCCCCACAGATGGTTTTCTTATGACCTTCACGGTTCACTCAGATTTTGGTGTATTCACCGCACGCACTCCGGAAACGCTTGAAATGCTGTTGGTAGAGATCGGGGCACTTGAGCAGCTGAAGCATGTTTCCCAAAGTGATGCCTTTGTCGAAGGGTTTAAGGATTCGAGCAAACAGTTTGGTCGGCAGATCAAGGACCTGGTTACTGAGCCGGTCGAGACAGTCAAAGGGATTCCTGCCGGGGTGGGAAGTTTTTTCTCGCGGATGGCACAGGGGGCAAAGACCGGCTATCAGAAACTCCAGGATATTCAGGACGAGAACAACCAGGTAGCACCGCCGCAACCGAAAGGTCTCGGCGGTTCACTGCCGGGAAAAACTGATATAATAGCAGAGGATAAGCGCGGGATGTCGATTGAGGAAGCCTCGCTGCAGATGACCGGGCAGGTAACGGCGAACGCCTTTGGCTATGAAGATCAGCGCCGCAGAATTGCCAGGGAAGTTCGGGTGGATCCGTATACCACCAACCCGGTGTTAACAGAGAAACTCAACCACATCGCCGGTGCTGCTTTTGTTGGTGGGCTCGGCATTTCCGTATTCAAGGCGGTTGCTCCGGTTTCGATGGTGCTCAGTACGTCAACGCTTCTCTCCGATTGGGTTTGGGACACCACACCTGGCGCACTCAAGCTCCAAAATGAGGCTGCCTTGCTGGCAATGGGGGTCACGCAGGACGAGATCGATCATCTCTTGCGCCACCGCTTTTACACCCTGACCCTGCAAACTAAACTAGTGAAAGCCTTGGAACGTCTTAAAAACATTGAAGATCGGCCACAGATCATGCCGGTTGCCCTTTCTGTGGAGTCCTTTGACCAAGCCCGCTTTGTGGTCTCGGCAATGGAAATGCTGGCAAAATACCACGAGACGGTAGCGCCGCTTGCAAGTCTGGTTGAAAAGGTAGCTTTTGCCGCTCAAACGCAGACAGGACTTCTTGTCCTGGCCGGTCCGGTTGATTATCTGGGTTGGACCCAGCCGCTCGACCGGTTCATCAGCCGTCCCGATCTTGAGCAAGCCAATAGAGTCATCCTGTTGCGGGGAACTGCAACCCCGTTGGCCCAGGCGGAACTCGCCAAGAAACATTGGCAGCTTCGGTCGGAGTTCTAAGAAAAAGAGAAAGAACAACCTATACAAACACCATGGTGAATGCTCGCCTGGCTACACAAACTGTATAGGGCGTTCGTCCCAGGTCAATTAAGAGCGTACTTTTGAAGGAGAAATGATGACAAGGTGCATTTCTGGTTTGAAAAAAATGAACAAAACTGCAGCGCTGCTTTGTGGTGGACTGATGCTGGCCTCGCCTGCGGCGTATGCGGCAAATGACGGCTCCATCCTGCCTTTTCCATCGGTTCCCTCAGCAAGCAAGGCCGGTCCAACCCTGCAGACTTCGGTCCACCAGCGGCGGGAGGTTCCGCAGCACCTGCCGGCGGATGCGCCCAACGTGCTGATCGTGCTGCTCGATGATGTTGGTTTCGGGCAGGCTAAGACCTATGGCGGAGAGATTGATACGCCGACGCTTGACCGTATCGCCCAGACAGGGATCAGCTTTAACGCCATGCATAACACCTCGATCAGTTCTCCGACCCGGGCAGCTCTTCTGACCGGGAGGAACCATCAGCGTGTTGGCAGTGGCACGATAGCTGAGCGTGCCGTTGACTGGGACGGCTATTCTGGGGTGATGCCCAAGACTTCTGCCACTGTCGCCGAAGTGTTGAGGCAGTATGGCTATAAAACCGCAGCCTTCGGCAAGTGGCACAATACCCCGGCAGACCAAACAACCGTCATGGGGCCGTTTGACAACTGGCCGACCGGTTACGGCTTCGACTATTTCTATGGCTGGCTGGCCGGGGAAACCAGTCAGTGGGAACCGCGCCTGGTGGAGAACACCAATTACATTGAACCACCAAACGACCATGGGTACCATGTTACCGAAGACCTGGCCGCTCACGCCGTGGAGTGGCTGCAAAACCACCAGTCCTATGCTCCAGACAAACCGTTTTTCATGTATTTTTCCACCGGCGGCGCCCATGGTCCTCACCATGTGGCCCCGGAATGGTCCGGCAAATACAAGGGCAAATTCGACGACGGCTACGAGACGATGCGCGAGCGAATTTTCGCCCGCCAGAAGGCAATGGGCTGGATACCGGAAACCAGTGAACTGACCAAACGGGTGGCCTCCATGCCCGCCTGGGACAGTATCCCGGAGGATCAGAGGCCATTCCAACTGCGGTTGATGGAGATCTATGCGGGATTCGTTGAGCATACTGACGTCCAGGTGGGCAAGGTGGTCGATGAACTGGAGCGCCAGGGCAAGCGAGATAACACCATCATCATCTACCTTTTCGGCGACAATGGTGCCAGCGCGGAAGGCCAGGAGGGATCGATCAGTGAACTCCTGGCCCAAAACAATATCCCCAACACCGTCGAGCAGCAGCTCGAGGCTCTTGACAAATTAGGCGGGCTTGACGCCTTGGGAACCCATAAAGTCGATAATATGTATCATGCAGGCTGGGCCTGGGCCGGCAACACTGCCTTTAAATCGACCAAGCTGGTCGCTGCCCATTTTGGCGGCACCCGTGCGCCGATGGCTATTTCTTGGCCGGCAAAAATCAAGGCGGATAATATTCCTCGCCCCCAGTTCCATCATGTCAACGATATTGTCCCGACCCTGTACGAACTGATCGGCATCACCCCGCCCAAGGTGGTGAACGGCTATTCGCAGGACCCCATCGACGGTATCAGCCTGGCATATACTTTTGACGATCCTCAGGCTTCCCCCCAAAAGGAAGTTCAGTATTTTGAAAATAATGGCAGCAGAGGAATATATAAGAGGGGTTGGTATGCCTGTGCCTTCGGCCCGCTGACCCCCTGGAAAACCGCGGGGGCTAATTACGCCGCCTGGGATGCAGACAAAGATCAATGGGAGTTGTATAATCTGAGCGAGGACTACACCCAGGCCAATGATCTGGCCGCTGAAAACCCAGAAAAACTAGCAGAGTTGAAAGAGGAATTCGACAAGCAGGCCAAGGAAAACAAGGTCTGGCCGGTTGGTGGTGGCCTGTGGCTGCGGATTCATCCTGAGGACCGCCTCAAATCACCCTATACCAGCTGGACCTTCAGCCAACAAACCAGGCGTATGCCAGAGTTCACCGCCCCCGGGCTCGGGCGTGAAAGCAACCGGGTGATTATCGACGCCGAATTCGATGATAACGCCTCGGGGGTATTATATGCCCTTGGCGGTGCCGGTGGTGGTCTTGTCCTCTACATGGATCAAGGAAAACTGGTCTATGAATATAATATGATGATTATCGAGCGGTACACAGCGCAGTCGGAGGTCATCCCTGCCGGTAAACACCAGATCATTATCGACACCGATCTCGACAGTAAAAAGCCGATGTCTGCGGCTACGGTCACGATCTCGGTCAACGGCAGGGAAGTTGCCAAAACCAGGGTGGGACGTACGGTTCCTGCCGCTTTTACCGCCAGCGAGTCATTTGATGTCGGAGTCGACCTTGGTTCCACAGTCTCACTGGTTTACGATGAGCGTCGACCCTTCGCGTTCAGTGGCAAAATTGATACCGTCAGCGTTACTCTGAAACAATAGTGCCTTCGGGCGAATCAGCCGATGTCTTCTGTTTCCATGATTTCAGGCTTGGATCTCCTGATTCTTCCTGTCACTTCAGTTTTTCGGCATGAGTGTTGGTCGTGGGCCTCTAGTTTTGCTACCACTTTGACCACAGTGATCGGAATCAGAGTTACTGGTAGTGTCGATGCAGCGGCTGGAACCACAGAGGCTGTTGCTGCCGGCAGAGGCCGGGCGGAAGCCTCTGTGGCGAAGCCGAGTTTACTGAGAATAGTGTTGAAAATGCTCATAGGATCGCCTTTGGCCGGTGGTAATAGGAATCTACTCTGGTCCTGTTGTAAAAGTCAGCGGTATCAGACTACCAGTAATGCTTCTGTCTTGTGTGTTCTGACTGGCAGATTTTCAGTCAGTCAGAACACACAGTCAAAATGCCCGGCTTCAGTAGAACTTCTGCGTTAAGATAGCCAGCCCAAAGATAAATATTTAACCGTCCTCCAGACATTACACTACTACTGTATCCTGGAGGTTCTGCTTCGCAAAATACCTAGCAACAAAAGTCGGATTTGAGAGATAAGATTATCCATGAGTATAAGTTTCCCCTCCTGTCGGCTACTCCTTCCAGGGTGTATACTATGCTTCATAGCGTTTCCCGCCAACAACCCCAACGACAGGAGGTGCCCCATGACAGTATCCCAGGCCGTCGATTTCCATCTGCAGTACCATCGGACCAACTCGAAAAAAAATACCGTCAAGACCTGTGAGTTCGTCCTCTCTCGTTTTGAAGACACCTCTCGCAGGGGGCGGTTGCACTTTTTTGAGAAATTCTTTGGTAAGCTCTCGTTTGAAGTTACTCCATTTCTGTAGCTCCTGGTTTGGCCTTGCTTCTGCTAATGGGAAGAGATATAGTGTTGGCATATGCTAAAGCCTATGCTGGGAGGAGAGGGAATCATGCAAGCTGAAAGACACGTTAAACTTTTCAAAAATGGAAGGAATCAAGCATTGCGGATTCCTCGTGAGTATGAGTTACCTGGGAATGAG
>JAZBPM010000078.1:0-7819 GCA_036351615.1 Desulfofustis sp. | reverse complement strand
GAATCCGTTCCCTGATAACCGGCGCCGACTTGACATTGCCGTCGAGCACGATGGCCATCCGTCGGCCGACGTTGTTTTCGGTCAGGGTGGCAAAGACCTTGCCGCCGCGAGAGGTCAGGTCGATGCCGACATAGGGTTCGTTGAAGGAGCCGCCGATGCGGACCTGGGCGTTTTTGACCATGTCACCGGTCATCAACACCTTGTTTTCCAGCAGGATCGGCGAAAATGATTCCGCCTGGGTCTGGCGATCGGTGTGCCGTTCGAAATAGATCGTCGTGTTGTCCGGCAGGTGTGGAGCGAGCAGTCGGTTAAGTTTGGCCAGCTCTTCGGTATCCTGCCAGTTACCTGACCATTCTCCTGATTCGATGGCTTGCGCGACCAGGCGATCCAGGTCTGCGCCGCCGGTTTCGGCTACCAGTTTGAACTCGAGCTGGGCGGTGTCGCCGAGCAGTTTCATGGCCCGGTCCGGATCCTTGACGCCGGGCAACTGGATGACGATTTCATCGGACCCCTGGCGGATGATGACCGGTTCAGCCACGCCGAACTGGTCGATACGATTCCTGATGATTTCCAGTGATTGAGATACGGCGTTATTGTTGATGAAATCGATTTTTTCTTCGCTCAGCCGGAGACTGATCCGGGGGAAGCTGCCTTCCTTGGCATCGACGGTGATGTCGAGTTCCTCGTCGAAGCCGTCCTTGACGATCTCTTGAATGGTGTCGACGGCACTGGTGTTCGGTACCGTAAAAACGATGGCGTTCTTGTCGGCAGCACTGCTTTGCACGACACTGATGGACTGGTCGGCGAGTGCGTCGCGGAGGTCGTTGGCGGCCAGTTCGAGCGTGTTTTCCCGGGCTTTCTGCAAGTTGACCTTGAGGACCAGATGCATGCCGCCCTGCAGGTCGAGACCGAGCCGCAATCCTTCCGGGGCCATGTAGGTTTTCCACCAGGTGGGCGTACCGGCGTAAAAAGACGGGACGACCGTAACAACGGCCAGGGTGACGAGGAAGGCGAGGAGACCCACCTTGAGTTTCATCGTTGTGTTCATATGAAGGGGTTCCGACAGGGTTGAGAAGAAAATTCGAATTCGTTTCAGTCTATCCAGCCAGGCGATTATAACGTAATGCCCGAATCTTGCAAGGTTGGCCGGCTGTTTGGCGGGAAATAATGGGCTTATCTGCCATCTTCGGCAACAATCACCGGGGCAACGGGGCGCCGGGGCGGCCGCTCCTGGGCTTTGTACCTACGGGGTGGCAGGTCAGCGATTTCTGTTGATGGCAGCGGCCAGGCAGCCGGCGCCGAAGCCGTTATCGATATTGACCACGGCCAGCCCGGGGGCGCAGCTGTTCAGCATCCCGAGCAGAGCGGCGAAGCCGCCGGCACCGGTTCCGTAACCGACGGATGTCGGAACCCCGATCACCGGGCAACTGACCAAGCCGCCGACCACGCTCGGCAAGGCCCCTTCCATGCCGGCCACGACGATGATTGCCGAAGCGTCACGCAGTTTCTCCTGGTGGGCAAGTAGGCGGTGCAGGCCGGCGACCCCGGCGTCATAGATAGCCTGCACCGGATTGCCGAGATGTTCGGCGGTCAGTCGGGCCTCCTCGGCGATGGCAATGTCCGAGGTGCCGGCGCAGATGACCAGGATGGTGCCACGGACGTCTGGTGGACCGGAGGCGGTGCGCGGCCCCGTCAGTAAACGGGCCTGGTGATGGTAGGTGAGTTGCGGCAACTGCTCGACAATCAACGTCGCCTTGTGACTGTCGACCCTGGTCACCAGCAACGGCCCCTTCTTGTCGAGCATGGCCCGGGCAATGGTGACGATCTGTTCGGCGCTTTTCGCCTCTCCGTAGATGACTTCCGGAATACCGGTACGGAGCAGGCGTTGGTGGTCGAGGCAGGCGTCCCGAACGGTCTCGGCCGGGAATGAGTGCAACTGGTCGAGGGTTTCCGGAAGAGTCAGGGTTCCGTCGAGCAGGCGCTTGAGCAGTGTTTCAAGAGAGTTTTTGTCCATGCGAGTCACTGGAGATGAGAGAAGAGACGAACGGCGATCCGAACAACTGTCGGGCACGATGCAGCCGACATCCAGCCGAACAGTAGCATGTCCCGTACGCAGCTGTAAAGTGCCGGACGATCGGGTGCTCCCCAAGATACCCCCACAAGATACCCGGCCCACCGCGGCGGAGTGCTCACAACGTTTTGCGTCGATGTCTGAAGTCTGGTACAATCGGTGGCCACCGACGGTGTCAAACAGGTCTGCATATCGGTCGGTGATTGTTTGATCTTTTTACCAACGCCGACGCGACCGCGTCAGCGCAGGAGGAACTGTATGAGTGCACAACAGGTGCCGGATTTTATCGTCGCACTTCAGGAACCGGGTTTCTGGGACGATCCGGTTGACGAAATAAAACTCGTTCAGACCCATATCTCCTATGTGGTGATTGCCGGCGAGTTTGTCTACAAATTCAAGAAACCGGTCGATTTCGGTTTTCTCGATTTCACCACGCTGGAGAAACGGGCTTACTATTGTCAGCGGGAACTCGAACTCAATCGCCGCCTTTGTCCCGATATCTATCTCGAACTGGTGACCCTGTCCCGTCGGGACGGCCGCTATCGGCTCGATACCATCGGCGATGTAGTGGAATATGGCGTGAAGATGGTCAGGATGCCGGAGGAGCGGATGATGAGCCGGGTCATCGCTGCCGGTGCCCTTCAGAGGCGCCATCTCGATGCCGTTGTCGATAAATTGGTGCCGTTTTATGCTGCTGCCGCCGGAGATGAAGCGATCCAGGCCTTCGGTCGGGCCGATGCCGTCGGTGTCAATGTCCTGGAAAATTTCCAGCAGACCGAATCCTTCGTCGGTGGGTCGGCACTGAGTCGCGAGCAGTTCGAGCGGATCGGCGCCTATGCTCGGGCGGTGCTGGCAGATACCAAGCGGTTCGATGACCGAATCGCCGACGGCCGTATCCGTGATTGTCATGGCGATCTCTATTCGGCCAATATCTGTCTTGACGAGCAGGTGCAGATCTTCGATTGTATCGAGTTCAACGAGCGGTTTCGCTATTCGGATGTGGCTGCCGATGTCGCTTTCCTGGCAATGGACCTGGACTATCACGGCCTCGACGAGGAGGCCGACTATTTTCTTGATCGTTTTGCAACGGCATCGGCCGATCCGAACCTGCTGCGGCAGATCGCCTTTTACCAGTGTTATCGAGCCTATGTTCGAGGCAAAATCGGCTTGTTCACCGCCGCCGACCCCGCCGTTGATGCGGCAACTGCCGCAACCTGCACGGAGCAGGCGAAACGTTACTTCCAGTTGGCCGACCGCTATGCCGCAGAGAGCAATTGAACGGCCCCGCGTGGTCGTCTTTTTCGGCCTGGTCGCTTCCGGTAAAAGCCATCTGGCCAAACGCTGGTCACGGGTCCACCACTGCCGGTACTACAATACCGATATCGTGCGCAAGGAACTATTCGGTCTTAATCCGATAAGCCGCCAGCAGGCGGAGGTGAACCATGGTATATACAGTGCCGAACACAACCGGGCCACCTATCGGGAAATGATCCGCCGAATGACGGAGGATCTCGACCGGCAACGGACCATGATCGCGCTCGACGGGTCCTATCGGGAGGAGCATGAGCGGGAGAAAGTGGTGGCGGCGTGCGGTGCGAGGTGCGATATCGTTTTCATCTATTGTTATTGTTCGGAGACGGAGACCAGGAAACGGCTTGACCGCCGCGCCGTAGATCCGACCGCCGTTTCCGACGGTCGCTGGGAGATCTACCTTCATCAACGCGCGCACTTCCGGGTGCCGACGACCATTGAGGGGGCCCGGTTATTGCTGCTCAATACCGAAGACGAAACCGACAGACTGATCACCGCTGTCGACCGATTTATCGAGAGCGATGCCGCGGTCGGACAGGGAGAGGGACTGCTGGCGCAGCGCTCCACACCGACTGATCATTCATTGTTGAAATAGAATAAGGAAAACAAGTGTATACACGCATTTATTACTTTCGTTTCCCGAAAGATACCAGTGATCAGCCGGTAATCTACCATGTGATCAAGAAGCATGATGTGGAGGTTAATATCCTCCGGGCCGACATTCTGCCCCAGCGGGAAGGGGTCATGATCCTCGAATTACGCGGGACAAAGGTCAACGTCAAGCACGCCCTGAGCTATCTTGAGGGATTGGGCGTGAGCATCGAACGATTGGCGACGCGGGTTCGTCGAGATGACGAGAAGTGCTTTCAATGCGGTGCTTGCACCGGAGTGTGCCCGGTGGCTTCATTGTCGATCCGCCGGGAAGACATGCGTGTCCTCTTCGACCCCGACAAATGCACCGGTTGCGGTCAGTGTGTCCTGATTTGCCCGGTCCGGGCTATGGAGATGTCCCTGGGGCGGGAATGGTTTGATCCGGAAGGCAGCCGAGCCCCGTCGATCAGTCGCTGAGAAAGTCCATCCAGTCCGGCAACGCCAGTCCTTTGAACCAGCCGGCTATGCCACCGGCGGGAGGGTTCCCGGCCTTGATCATCTCGAGCAGTTCCGTGGCCCGCGGAGCAATACGCGACTCGGGATAGGTGTTCAGGATATACTGCAAGCGAGCCTCGGCAGCTTCGTATTTTTCGGTTCTCAGGTAGAACTGGACGACAAAGAACTCATGGTTGACCAGAAATTCCTTGGCAGCCTTGATCCGGGCCTGCGCTTCCTGGCTGTACGGTGAATTCGGGAAAGCCCGCAGCAACTCGTTGAATGCCTGGATGGCCTCAGTTGCGCCAGTGATGTCGCGATCGATCGTGTCAATCTGCTGATAGTTGCACATCGCCTTCTGGTACATGACGTACGGGATGGCTTCGTTGGTCGGGTGGCGCTCCTCGAATTCTCGGTAGAGCACCAGGGCTTCCGCGTAGCGCTCCAGGTAGTAATTGGCGTCCGCTGCTTTCAATTCGGCCAGCGGGGCTTCCGGGCTGAAAGGATAGCGATCGAGGATCTCGGTGAAGTATTGCAGGGCCGGGCGATAATTGCCCACGTTGAATTCATCCATGCCCTTGATGATCAATTGCTCGGCCGGCAGATATACGTCGATCTGCTCTTCTTCGTCGCCGAAAAAATCTTTGATCGAGGCACAGCCTGAAATGGTGCCGACAAGTGTGACGGTAACCAGCAAGAGTGAAAGCATTCGCAGCAGCCGAAGTGATTCCATAATGATCGTCGAACCGGCTTTCCGGTGAGCGTGTCTGGGCATTGGCATCGTTTTTCGAATTATCTGTTTTTGAGATAGTGTTCAGCGGCGATGACTGCCGTGGCGCCTTCACCGCAGGCGTTGACCACCTGGCGCATCATTTTACTGCGAATATCCCCGGCTGCAAAAACACCCGGCACCACCGTCCTGGTCTCACTATCGGTCCGAATAAAGCCCCATTGATCAGGATCGAGATGGTCCATGGGCAAAATGTGGTTATTCGGCGTGATGCCGATCAGAACGAAAACCCCCTGAACGTCAAGCGATGATACCGCTCCCCGGTTATCGACGAGTTGCAGCCGCTGCACCTCTTGCTCTCCCTCAATGGCGGCTACCCGAGTGTTCCAGAGGTAATTGATCTTCTCGTTGGCAAACGCGGTTTCCTGGATAATGCCGGTGGCCCGCAATTCGCTGCGGCGATGAATGATCGTTACTTTCTTGGCAAAACGGGTCAGGTAGTCCGCCTCTTCCACGGCGGTGTCGCCGCCGCCGATGACAGCTACGTGCAGATCCCGGTAAAACGGGGCGTCGCAGGTGCCGCAATAAGACACTCCTTTACCGGTCAACTCCGTCTCGCCGGGAACTCCCAGTTTGTTCGGCCGGGCGCCGGTGCAGATGATGAGGGCGTTACAGGTCAGCATGCTGCCGTCGATGAAACGTAATTCCTTCAATCCGCTGTCGGGGAATGCAACCGAGACGACTTCTGCGGAGACGATATTGGCGTCGAATCGCCGTGCATGCGCAGCCATTTTTTCGGACAACTCGAAGCCGGTCAAGCCGTCCGGAAACCCCGGGTAGTTATCGACCCAGTCGGTGCTCAGTACCTGGCCGCCGGGGGCCCCTTTTTCGATCAGCAGGTGGTCGATCCGGGCCCGGGCCGCGTAAAGCCCCGCCGTAAGGCCGGCAGGGCCGCCACCGAGAATGACGAGTTCGCGATGAGTGGAGTTCATCGACGAACGCTCAGTGGCCGATCCACGATTGCCGCATGCGAACAGGATGAAGGAAGCACATCCGTATCGTTGGCGGCTCAGATAGCCTTGTTGATCAGTTCAACGAGCTGTGTCTTGCCGACGGCACCGGTAATCTGATCGACGACCTCGCCGCCCTTGAAGATGATAAGGGTTGGAATTGCCCGGATGCCGAACTTGCCGGGGGTAACCGGATTGTCGTCGACATTCATTTTCGCGATCGAGACCTTGCCCTGGTATTCTTCCGCCAGTTCTTCGACAACCGGACCGATGGCCTTGCACGGACCGCACCATGGTGCCCAGAAGTCGACCAGGGTTGGTTGCTCTGAATTGATAGCGGTATCAAAATCGGCATCGTTGAGTTGCAGGACTTTATCGCTGGCCATGTTCCTCTCCTTGCGTGTGGTTTTTCTTTCCTGATCAGCCGTTTAGCGGCTGCTTAAAGCGCGTGAATATAATTTTTTACTTTACCTGCTGCTCTGGGTACTGACAAGGAAAATATTGGTCAGACCGCCTTGCGCAGCGGCATGCGTTTGCAACGTTGTGCATGAATGATGAAAGGTCAAGGAAGCCGATCAGGTTTGACAGCCAAATCTTTGCCGTGATATAGTGCCGCTCCGGAAATATGCAGATCGGCGCGATCTCGCTTCTGTCGAGGCCGGCAAATCTGCCCGCCCGTTAGACAAGGCTCCCGTTCGACCCGGTAGTGATACATTTTATTCGTATTAGAGGATCTTGCAAAATACGAAATTTCGTTCAAGACCGAGGCGTGCATGAAAATTTTCCGCAGGTAAAGATGATATTCTGAGGAGCCTTTTGCATAACGTAGAGTTTGGGCGAAATAACAAATTTTCAAGATTCCCATTAGTCCATGATGGAGGCTCAGATGGAAACCAGGCAATCGAAGGCGATGTTCGCCGAGGCGGAAAAGGTTATTCCAGGAGGCGTGAACAGTCCGGTGCGGGCCTGTCGATCGGTCGGCTGTACACCACTCTTTATCGAGCGGGCGGACGGTGCCAGCCTCTTTGACGTGGATGGCAACCGCTTTCTGGACTTCGTTTGTTCCTGGGGGCCGATGATCCTTGGCCATGCCCATCCGGAGGTCGTTGCCGCAATCGGCGCCGCTGCTGCTGCCGGCACCAGTTTCGGGGCTCCGACACCGGCAGAGATAACACTGGCCGAAATGGTGGTCGAAGCGGTGCCTTCCGTCGAAAAAGTGCGGTTTGTCAATTCCGGGACCGAAGCGACGATGAGTGCTGTGCGCCTTGCCCGCGGTTATACCGGTCGTTCGATGGTGGTCAAGTTCGACGGGTGCTACCACGGGCATGCCGACTCGTTTTTGGTCAAGGCCGGTTCCGGTCTGTTGACGCTTGGGATCCCGGGTTCACCGGGAGTACCCGAGGATATCGTCAAGAACACCCTGTCGATTCCCTATAACGATATTGACTCGCTGGAGAAAACGTTGACCGATGAGCGTCTCGATATCGCCTGCGTGATCGTTGAGCCGGTGGCCGGCAATATGGGATGTGTCTTGCCGGACCCCGCGTTTTTGCAGCGACTCAGGACGCTGACGACAGAGCGGGGCATCGTGCTGATTTTCGATGAGGTGAT
>JAZBPM010000077.1:0-3119 GCA_036351615.1 Desulfofustis sp. | reverse complement strand
GTCCCCAAAAAAAAAGGGGACAGTCCCTTTTTTTCGTGAATACCTTTCCGTCATCGCTATGGCGGTTAGTTTTGGGTCGAGCGATTTCTATGTTTTTCAGTGAGTGACCCAGAAATAAAGCAGTCGGGCGACCCGATACGTCTCGACGGCTAGGACAACCGCCCAGATCAGGATGCTGATACCCGCTGCGGCTGCGGATATATCCTTGATTACTTTGATCTTGTGACTCTCCCGGGTGGTTATGAAGTCGCAGACGGCCTCGATGGCACTGTTGAACAATTCGGCCTGTAGCATCATCGCCGTGACGGCGAGCAGCAGCAGAAAATCGATCCATTGCCGGAAAAAAGAGAAGAACAGCAGTACGCCCAATGAAGCGACAAGCTTGTAGGTGACGCTGAAATCATAACGGACGGCAAAGGCGAGACCGGACAGGACGACCTTGATCTTCCTGATTGGGTGATAGCCGTCTTCACCGGTGCCGAGGAATTTATTTCGCATGTTCTTTCCTTTTTCCGAGTTGCCCGGAAACCTAGGATCGCGGCAGCCAGAGTCCGACTAGGCGGGAGAGCAACAGGACCCAGCAGCCGCCGAGCAAGGCGCCGACCACCACGTCGGAGATATAATGTACCTGCAGGTATACTCTCGAGATGCCAACCAAAAAGGCGAAGAGCAGCAGGACTCCCCAGAGGACAAGTGCCCCGGTATGTTCGTTCTGGCGTGACAGCACGAGGGCGCAGGCCACCGAGAAGGCGAAGGCCTGGCCGGTATGGGCGCTGGGGAAAGAAAAATCCGATGGCATCGCTACCAGAAGGTTCTCAACTTCCGGTCTCGCTCTGGCAAAAAGTCGCTTGAGAATATGCACGAACAGCGACGCTCCGAGGAGTCCGCCGAGCAGCAGAGCGGCATCAGCGATCCTGCCACGGGCATAAAACAGCAGCGACATGAGCAGTGCCAGTGGCAACAGGACCATCAGCGAACCGCCCCAGGTTATTGTCTTGAAAAACAGATCCATTATTGCCCCTTTTTCTCGTTTCCTCCCCGGTCTTCACAATGCTGCCATCATATCCTGCTGTCAAGTTGAAGTGCAGGACTTGATCGGCTCGCACCGAGGAGGGCGGCCGGAAACAACTGGTAACGACGCCAGTAGTCGTTGCCCCTCGCACCGGTGAAGTCAGCGCCACTGGCGTGAGGCGGGTTAGCTTTTGTCCCGCCGAATAGTGTCGATCTCGGAGATCAACCGCAGGATTGCCAGTTCCTTGGCCTTTGCTTCGATATCCACGGTTATCGCTCGATCAAACCAACAGGACGGAATATCCTCCGGCTCGATGTAATCGGCGTGCGGCTTGGGGTCTCGCCCGGTCCATCCGGCCTTGGGCGATGACAGGTGGCAATATTGCTCCCTACCGAGTCGATGCCATGTTTCGCCTGCCAGCCTGGTCGCCTCTTCGACGGATAATCCATCGGGAAGACAGCGATGGTGGTGGACGTCGTAGACGAGCGGCAGAGAAAGATTTTCGCAGACCGGCAGCAAGTCGCTGACGCTATAGCTGATATCATCATTCTCCAAGGTCAGGCGACTCCTGACCCGTTGTGGCAGGTCGTCAATAACATGGCGGAGACGTTGCAAAGCAGACTTCTTGTCACCATAGACGCCGCCGGCATGCAGGTTGATTACATCGGCACCCACTGCCTCAGCCAAAAACGCCTGATATTCGAGTTCCCGGATGGAATTGGCAACTACTTCCGGGCGTGGCGACGACAGTACGACAAACTGGTCTGGGTGAAAACTGAGGCGGATGTCGTGACGCCGGGCATAGCTGCCGGTTGCCGCGAGCAGTTCGGCGATGATCTCGCCATCTGCCAGCTGATCCAACCGATAACCGACAAGCGGGTGGGTCATTCTCGGAAAGAGCGGGGACATGATACGAAAGGCGCCGATACCAAGACGCTGTGCGGTCTGCACGGCCAACAGCAGGTTTTCAGCGTTGCTGCGGCAGATCTCGGAGAGCTTGAGCAATTGCGCCGGGCGCCCCAGTTTGGCCAGCACCGTGGCGGTAGTCGTGCGAAATCGGACCGGTTCATCTTTGAACAGGCAGCAGAGACCAAGGCGCATCTTCACAAGGTTTCCTCGATAATGGTTTGTTGTGCACCGCCTCGTCATGTCGGGAAGCGGCGGTCCAACTCCCGGCGACGAAAGGCAAAGATCCTCTCCAGTGTCCTCCGCACGACGAGTCGATGAAGCAGCTCGCCAAGCGGCCCGTAGGGGAGCTGGTAGTGGACCCGGTCGATCATTCTCGTTGCCGCACCTTCCGGCTGCACTTCGTGATAATGGTGCCAGAACCGATACGGCCCGATCCGCTGCTCATCGACAAAAGAGCAGACGGGGCGGATATGCTTGATCTCGGTTACCCAGGATTGCTTGCCAAAATACGGCACGCGCAGCCGGTACTCGATGATCAGTCCGTCATACATGACCGGCGGCACCGGGGAGACGATGGAAAACTGCAGGTCCGGCGGTGTTATGGAGTCGAGGTTGGCCGGGTTCTGGATCAGCTGCCAGACCGTCTCGACCGGCACCGGCAAGGACTGCTGCTGTTCAAGGAGATGGATCATCGTATTCGCGTACTCTCATCGCGGTATGGTTTCAAGCCGTCAGGCAGGTGCAACGTCGAGCACCGAACAAGAGGCCACTGGTTTTTTTCGGTGCTCTCGGGAGGCACGTTCGCTCAGGTTCATCAGGAAAAAAGGATCAGGTTGAACCGTAGTGAATGCTGATGAACCGGTCCTTGAAAATAGTGACGAGCAAGCGTGTCGGCAAGGTCCGGTCGTTTCGAATCCTTTCATTTCAACCTGGTCATTGTTGCATGTGCTTGTGCGTTTGCCTCTGGATGGAGATAATGTATTGAAGTCAATGCCTGAATCGACTACCCTCAGAAATAATCGCCGTATCCAGGCCGCTGGCGCGCTACCCTCGCTCTCCCAGGATTTAACCGCACAGTTACTCGATAGTATCAGGAGAAATGCCATGCCCAGACGAGGATCAACAAACCTGTCGTTTGGCAGGAAGTTCATCGTTTTCCTGTTCGTTATGACCACTTTTACCGGGTTTTCCGGGCAAG
>JAZBPM010000076.1:0-4044 GCA_036351615.1 Desulfofustis sp. | reverse complement strand
TTTTTGACCGGCGGCTGTCCGGCGACGGAACGATGAATTGCGGTACCTGCCACGATCCTGAACAGGGGTATAGCGATGGCATGGAAATCTCGCTCAACTACCCGACGACCAAAAACTGGCGAAATTCACCGACGGTGATCAATGTCGTCTTTCATCAACAGTTTTTCCATGATGGTCGTGCTGCAACCTTGGAGGAACAGGCCCTGTTCCCGATGATGTCGGCCTTTGAGATGAATCAGAACCTCGACTTTCTCGAAGAAGAAATCCGCTCCGTTCCTGAATATGTTGCTGAATTCAAATCAGTCTTTGGCGATGGGGATGTCACCCTGGAACGTATTGCCATCGCCATAGCCGACTTCGAGCGGACCCTGATCTCCCGTGATGCCCCGCTGGACCGATTTCTCGGCGGAGATGAAACGGCGCTTTCGCCGGACGCGCGGCAGGGTTATCAGCTGTTTATCGGCAAAGCGGCTTGTGTCACGTGTCATTACGGCCCTAATTTGATGGACAACCGCTTTCACGCCCTCTATGTCCCTGAGAATCAAGACCATCTTGAAGACCCGCGGATTACCGCTACCCGGCGTTTTGTCGCCAAGCTCCACAATTTTGAAGCGTACCGGACGCTGGACGAAGATCTTGGCCGCTACCTGATCACCAAGGATCGTGCCGATTGGAAGGCTTTCAAGACCCCGACGCTCAGAGAGCTTGCCGCAACCGCGCCGTACATGCACAATGGCATCTTTGCGACGCTTGACGAAGTGCTCGACTTTTTTGCCGCCGGCGGCGGCGCCGGCACCACCGCCCTGAAACCGTTGACTCTTTCCCCGGCGGAAAAAGCGCAGCTCAAAGCCTTTCTGGAAGAAGGTCTTGCCGGTGAGATCACCCCGTTAACTTATCCCAAGATACCCTAAGGAGACGCATGACCATTGATATCCCAACCTTGATTGAGCAGCGGCCGCATCTCAAGGACCCGCTCGAGTTTTATGCCCGTTGGCAGCAGTTTCAGCAGGAGGTGGCAGCCTTGCTGCCGGATGATGGAGAGGACATGTCGGCCGCTGATGCCCGGGCCTATCCCAAGCAAGCTAGTGCTGCGGTCTTTCGCTTGTTTCTCGAGACCTTTGATCTGCCGGAAGAAGAGCTGGCTCCGCTCGGCCGGGCACTGGAGCAGGGTGAGCTCGATTTTATGCAACTGCCGCTCGGAGATGCTCCGATGAAGGCTGCCGAGCCGTTTACTGATGAAGAGTGGGCATCTCTGTTGTTTCTGTTGAGCCGGCCTTATTTCCTGGCCTTGCGTGAGCGCTTTGTACTGGACGGCAGCATTTGGGAAGACGGTCGCTGCCCCCTTTGCTCGGCACGAGCTACGCTGGTTTCCATCGTGGATGGTCCGCAACGCCGCCTCCAGTGTTCGTTCTGCGGCACCTCCGGCCCGTACTCGCGGTTTATCGGCTGTCTGTACTGTGGCAGCGAGAACATCGACAAACTCAACACCCTGATGTCCGATGATGAGCCGGGATTTCGGGTAGCGACCTGCGACGAGTGTAGGACCTATGTCAAGGTTGTTGAAGATTCCGCTTTACAGAAAATGACGTTTGATCTGGCGGATCTGGCTAGTTTGCCGCTCGACCTGGTTGCTCAGGGAAAGGGGTTTTCCCGGCAGGCGCCCAATCCCATCGGTCTGAAAAAAATGGAATAAGCGACAATCGGCGCCGGTCAGCTCCGGCGTCCCCAAAAGGTTCCGTTGCGTCGCCAGGGGCCGCCTGATCAGGCGGCCCCTTTTTTGTCGGGTTTGTCCGGCCGTCAACAGGCAGCGCGGCTGTCCGATGGGAGAGATGTGGCGGGTAGTCGTTCGTTGCCGGCCGGTCAGGACAACTCCTCAAACAATTTTTCCTGATCGGGTGTACCGATAAAGATCAATTCGTCTTCTTCTTCGATCATTGTTTCCGGATCCGGACTGATGTGCAGGTGATCATTTTGCCGGATGGCAATGATGCTGAGGCCGGTTTTTTCACGGATACCGCAGGTCATGATCGTGGTGCCGGCGTAATGTGATCCGGCCCGGCGCTGCAGCACGACAAGACCTTCGGTAAAGAGTGAGATCTCGTTTGGCTGCAGCAGTTGGAAAATGGTCCCGGCGCCGAGGGAGGCATAGGACATGACCTGATCGGCACCGGCCATATGCAGTTTGGCCACGCTTCTTTCGAGAATCGATCTGCTGATGATCTGTATATCAGGGCGCAGTTGCCGGCAATAAAAGGTCAGATAGATATTCATGTCATCACTGTGGGTCGTGATAATGACCGATTTGACCTGGTCGATACCGGCGCTCCGCAGGGTGTCGAGATCGGCGGCGTCGCCGCAGATTGTCTTCTCGAGATAGGCGCCCTTGCTGATGTTGGAGCGTTTTTCGACAATGCGGAAATTGATGCCGTATTGCTCGAGGGTTGCCGCCGCCACCTGACCGACTCGGCCCCCGCCGAGGATAAGGACCTGCGGTGTATCGATTGACTGCTGATAGGCGACGGCGAAATGCTCGTCGAAGGCTTTGAGTTGCCCGCTGGTACCGGCCAGGATCAAAATGGTCTGTGGCGTGATGAGCGTATCCGGACTGGCGACGATGAACTTGCCTTTTTCCATCATGCCGATTGCCGTGACCCCGGTGGCTTGCCGAATGCCGGCCTGGGCCAGGCTTTTCCCCTCCAGGCTGGTGTAGCGCACCGGCAGCTCGGAAATGAGCAGATCACCGAAGCGGCCGATCATGGTGGTTCCCAGGCCAACGCCAAAGGCCCTTCTGGCAAGGGACACGCCGAGCATGGTCATGAATTCGTAGACGCTGACATTGCCGGAATATTCGAGGATATCGATGGAGTGTTTGTTGGCGGCATTGGTGACAATCGGCACATCCTCACTGACTTGGCGAATGGTAAAGCAGATATTGGTGCTGATCAGATCGTCGTTGGTCACGACGATTAGTGCCGCTTTGTCCGCCTGGGTCTGGCGATAGGTCTCCTGGCGATCCAGGTCGCCGACGATTACCCGGAAGCCTTGATCGAGCAGGGTTGCGGCGTGCTGCTGGCTTCCGGTGATGACGGCGTAGGGAACCTGCCGTCGGTTAAGGTAGTCGATCAGGCGTGTGGTGATCGGGTCAACTGAGGTGATCAGCACGTGGCCTTCGGTTTCATTCGGGAGTTGCCGTGGGGTACGGGCCTTCTCCTGGGCCTCGAGCCAGGGCGCGTAAAAGAATTGGATAAAGGTGAAGGGCAGAATGATGAGCAGAAAGAGCACGCCTGAAACGAGGACGAAGATAGAAAAGACCCTGCCGAGATCACTGTGAAAGGTAATATCGCCGAAGCCCAGCGTCGACATAACTGTCAGAGTCCAGTAAACACCGGTCACCCAGGAGAAATCCTGACCTTCGTATGCCATCAGTACGTGAAAGAGGATCGAGTAAAGACAGATGACCGACAGCAGGAAACCGAGGAACTTGGACAGGACCACCACGTTTCGTTTGGTCGTCTTGTCCTGAAAGAAAAACATCAACTGGGGTACGACGAATTTCATATAACCCTCATGACGGGACATCACAACGAACGATGAAAATCGACGCCGTGGTCGGAATGGCCAGTCGGTTTTGAAAGTTAGCGGGGGACAGGTTAAAACCAGCCCGCCGATTTTCATACAAAGAACCTCAGTGGGCTCAGCGATTAAATCATGGTCTATGCAGCAATAGCACGACCGTCCATAAAGGAACCTGAAGGCAATAAAACTATAGCATATCGACGGTTGATTCGGAAACCATGCTGTGAGGCATCAAGCTGGTCAGCCGTCGATCGAGGCATCACGTCTCATCGGTTGGTGACGACTGAGCGCGCAGGAGCCGGTAGGAGATGGCGGCAAAGAGAAGGCCAAGGGCCAGGCCGTACCAGGGGAACCAGGAAAAAGATTGGCGAAAGGCCTCGTTTTCAAGCAGCTCCGACGACAGAGAAGGTATGTCGTGACGCAGACCGCTGCGCACATGGCTGATCAGTAGCGCAAAAAGGACGCCAA
>JAZBPM010000075.1:0-10497 GCA_036351615.1 Desulfofustis sp. | reverse complement strand
CTCTGGCACAACTGCCTGCAAACAACCGATAACCCGTCCCGGCCACAGGGACCGTCCAGCAAAGAACCTGCAGTCCGGCAATCTGCCGGTCTATTCTAAACCTTCAACTCAATAAGGGAGCCCCGATGTCTGAACAAACCACCCGATACTTCGTCGAAACCGACAGCGGCCCGGTCGATCCGGCGCCGAAAAAACTCAAATATCACGCCGGTGGCCAGTGGCTCGAATCAAAGAGCGATGTCTTCATGGACTGCTACAACCCGTCCACCGGCACGGTTATCGCCCGGGCCCCGCAATGCACCGCGGACGAGGTGGAGCAGGTCATCGCCGCAGCCGTCGCGGCCTATCCGGCCTGGTCCGACACTCCGGTAAGCAAGCGCATGCAGGTCCTGTTTCGGATGAAACATCTGGTCGATGCCCACCTGGAAGAATTGACCCATCTCCTGGCCACGGAAATGGGCAAGGCGTGGCAGGAGGCCATGGGCGACATCCTCAAGGTCAACGAGGTAATCGAGTTCGCCTGCGGGGCGCCGCACCTGATGAAAGGCGAATCCCTGATGCAGGTCTCCACCGGTTATGACACTGTTCAATACCACCATCCGCTCGGCGTATTCGCCGGTATCGCCCCGTGGAACTTCCCGGCCATGATCCCACACGGCTGGATGACGCCGATCTGCATCGCCACCGGCAATTGCATGGTACTCAAAGCGGCCAGCTTCGTGCCGCAATCGTCGATGCGGCTGATGGAACTCTGGCAGGAGGCCGGCCTCCCCGACGGCGTGCTCAACGTCTTCACCGCCGGTCGCAACGAAGCGGAGATCCTGCTCAAGCACCCGGATATCAAAGGCGTTTCCTTCGTCGGTTCAACCAAGGTCGGCAAACATATCTACGCGACCGCCGCGGCTCACGGCAAACGGGTCCAGGCCCTGACCGAGGCGAAGAATCATGCCCTGGTACTGCGCGACTGCAAGCTCGAACGAACGGCGCGCGGCATTATCAACGCCTTCTGCGGCTGCGCCGGCCAACGCTGCATGGCGTTGCCGACCGTCGTCGTCGAGGAGGCCATCGCCGACGAACTGGTCGATCTGTTAAAAAAACTGGCCGCCGAGATTGCCATCGGCCCGGCTTACGAGAAGAATACCGGCATGGGACCGGTGGTCAACGAAGGTCACATGAAATTCGTGACCGGTTGGATCGAGACCGGCATAGAAGAAGGAGCGACACTCGTTGTCGACGGTCGCAACCCGGAAGTACCGGCCGGCTGTGAAAAGGGTTTTTTCATCGGCCCGACGATTTTCGATCATGTCACCGAAGAGATGTCCATCGGCCGCGAAGAGATCTTCGGCCCGGTGCTGACCGTCAAGCGGGTCAAAAATTTTGCCGAAGGACTGCAACTGATGAACAACAGCCGGTTTGCCAACGGTTCGGTGATCTACACGCAAAACGGTCATTACGCCCGCGAGTTCGCCAAGCGGACCGATGCCGGCATGGTCGGCGTCAACGTCGGTATCCCGGTACCACTCGGCATTTTCGGCTTCACCGGACACAAGCAGTCATTTTTCGGCGACCTGCACGTCATGGGCAAAGACGGATTCGCCTTCTTCACCGAAACCAAAAACGTCACCCAGACCTGGTTCTCCGAAGACGAGGAGATTTCCGGCAAAGTCGATACCTGGGACGGGACGATCACCTCTATGCCGGACCAGAAATAGCATTCCCCCTCGCCGCCCCTTCACAGCCGCACCCGCTGGCGTCTTCACCAGACGCCAGCGGGTGCGGGTATTGCAGGACACCGGTAGCGTCGCCCGCCCCCCTAACAAATAAAGTTCGCTTACGACCATCCTTCCCTTTACATCCGCCATCTCCCCGCGTAACAATTAGGGATACCCCTCTATTTTTTTGCAGACAACCAGCTCGCCGGATTGATCAGTTCAGCCGACAATGGCAGCCGTTCCGGAACACCTCAATTGCAACGGAGTTAGACAATATTATTGACATCTGGTCTTACCAAATATATGCTTAAAAGCACCATTAAACTGAGGTTCAGTTCTGGTAATACCAGTTTCATATGAATCGTAAACTTTCATGAACAGGAGGCTCTCCATGGCTATTGATGTCTACGCCGAAGCTCTCGAATACCACCGAAGCGGTCGCAAGGGAAAGATCGAGGTGGTGGTCACCAAACCCTTTTCGACCCAGAAAGACCTCTCCCTGGCCTACAGTCCAGGCGTCGCCAGGCCCTGCCAGGAGATTGCCGCCAATAGTGAAGATGCCTATGAGTATACCGCCAAAGGCAATCTGGTAGCGGTCATCTCCAACGGCACAGCGGTACTCGGTCTCGGCAATATCGGCGCGCTGGCCGGCAAACCGGTCATGGAAGGCAAGGGAGCCCTGTTCAAAAAATTCGCCGATATCGATGTCTTCGACATTGAAGTCGCCACCGAAGACCCCGACGAGTTGATCAGGACCTGCGAGTTGATCGCTCCGACCTTCGGCGGCATCAACCTGGAAGATATCAAGGCGCCGCAATGTTTCTATGTCGAAGAAACACTCAAACAGCGCGTCGACATCCCGGTCTTTCACGATGACCAGCACGGCACGGCGATCATCACCTCGGCCGCCTTTCTCAATGCGCTGGAAATCACCGGACGCGACATCAAGGAGGTCAAGGCGGTGTTCAACGGGGCCGGCGCCGCCGGTATAGCCTGCGCCCGGATGTTCATCGCCCTCGGCCTTCCCAAAGAGAATCTGATCATCTGCGATTCCAAAGGTGTTATTTATCAGGGACGCAGCGAATCGATGAACCCCTACAAAGAACAATTGGCCAACGACACCCCGTGCCGGACTCTGGCCGAGGCCGTGCAGGGGGCCGATGTATTCTGCGGGGTCAGCGTTGCCGGCGCCCTGACCGCCGAGATGCTGCAGAGCATGGCCGAGCGCCCGATCGTCTTCGCTATGGCCAACCCGGAACCGGAAATCTCCTATCCCGATGCCATCGCCGCCCGGCCTGACTGCATTATCGCCACCGGCCGCAGCGACTACCCGAACCAGGTCAACAATGTCCTCTGCTTCCCGTTTCTCTTTCGCGGAGCCCTGGACGTCCGCGCCAAAGAAATCAACACCGAGATGAAGATCGCCGCGGTCAGGGCCATTGCCGAATTGGCCAAGGAAGAGATCCCGGACCAGGTATTGCGAGCCTACGGCGCCGACAATTTCGAATTCGGCCCCGAATACCTGATCCCGACCCCGTTTGACCCACGGGCCCTGCTGCGCATCGCCCCGGCGGTCGCCCGAGCGGCCATGGAAACCGGTGTAGCCCGCAAACCGATCGCCGACCTCCAGGCCTACACCGAACACCTGGAAGCGACCCTCGGACGATCCAAGGCCATCCTGCGTTTCGTGACCAATCGTGTCAAGAAAGAGCCGGTACGAGTCGTCTACCCGGAAGGCAACAACAAAAAAATCATTCGAGCCGCGATCCGGGTAATGGAGGAGAATATCGCCACCCCGATCCTGCTCGGCAACCACGACGAAATCAGCGAATTGCTCAGCAAACACGGTATTCCCGGAAGCTCGATTTTGATCGTCGACCCATCGAGGGAAGAAGATTGCATCGAACGCTACGCCAGGGACTATTACGAGCGGAAACAGCGCTCCGGCATCACCCTGCCCTATGCCCGCGATATCATGCGCCGCGATACCGGCTTTTTCGGCGCAATGATGCTCAATGGAGGCGATGCAGACTGTATGATCTACGGCCAGTCCCTGCCCTACCCGTACGCCATTCGCCGGGTTTTGTCCTGCGTCGGCCGGACTTCAGAGCGAAAAACGGTGGCCAGCGTCTACATGATGGTATTCAAGAAACGAACCCTGTTTTTTGCCGATACCACGGTCAATATCAACCCGAGCGAACAGCAGCTCGCCGAGATCGCCGTATCGGTCGCCGATTTTGTCAAGGAATTCGATATCACGCCGAAGATCGCCATGCTGTCTTACTCCAACTTCGGCTCCTCCGATTCTCCGGGTGCCGCAAAAATTGCCCGGGCCACCGCGCTGGTCAAACAGCTTGCACCCGAACTCGAAGTCGAAGGCGAGATGCAGGCCAACCTCGCCTTCAACACAGAATTGCGCGAGGAGATTTTCCCGTTCTCCACCTTGAAGGGTGAGCCGAACATTCTCATCTTCCCGGACCTCAACGCCGCCAACATTGCCTACAAGCTGTGCATGCGGTTGGCCGAGGTCGATGCCATCGGCCCGATCCTCGTCGGCCTTAATAAATCGGCCCATATCGTCGAGCGCGGAGCCCATGCCGATAACATCTTCAACTTGACGACACTGGCCGCGCTCAAGGCCCGCCAAAACGTTATCGCCCCGAAATAACAGTAGAGTCGGGACGTTCGATCGGGCGTCCCGACAACACTGCCCTCCCGCCGCATTCCAAGAAGAAATACTGCAGGACCCAAAAAAGAGTTTGACGGATTGTTGCCGTTGATGTATTCCTGTATACAAGAATACACAACAGCACACATCGATACTCACCACACGCTTGCCAACCTTTTCCCAGAGGGTACTCAGATGACCGCCGGCTTGTCAGGAGATCGTGTCAAGACCCCCCAAACCATCGCCGAACAAGTTTACGAGTTGTTGCGCAAACGAATTATCGAGCAGCAGATCAAGCCGGGTGAGCGGTTGCTCGAAGTCGCCGTCTGCGAATCGCTCAATGTCAGCCGGACACCGGTGCGGGAGGCATTCCGCCTGCTCCAGCAGGATGGTCTGGTCGAACGCATCCCCCAGGGAGGGATCCGCGTCACCGGCCTGTCGCTCGAGGAATTGAAGGAAATCACCACGCTGCGGACGGTCCTCGAGGTCCATGCCGCAGAAATGGCCTGCGACTTGATCGAAGAGCACGAAATCGAAACACTCGAACAAATCGTCGAACAGGCGGCGGCGTTGGTGGCCGCCGCCAATGAAGGGAAGGACATCGACCTCGACGAGTTGAGCCGGCTCAACACCGTGTTTCACGACACGATCTGCGCGGCGGCCCGCAGCAGCTATCTCGCCAAGATCCTTGATATCGTGCGCATGCCCATCTTGCGTTTTCGCCCGTTTTCTCTCGTTGATCGAGAACACCGCCTGCGTGGCGTCGAGGAGCACCGGCGCATGGTCGGCATGCTGCGCCGGCGGGACAAGGAAGGGCTCAAGCATTTAACGGCCAAGCATGTCGGCGACGTCTCCACAGCAGTCGCCCGCATATTATCGTCAACCCAAGCCAATCGGGGGGCGGCTGTCTGACCCTCCATTATCACCGCCAACACTGAGGAGAACAGAGATGAAACGATTCACCATTGCATTGGTCACAGCAGGGATGATGCCGACTTCAAGCCTGGCTCTGGCCGCTGAAAAATCTTTTAACGTACTTGGTCAACCACTGGCCACCGGCCTCATCCAGAAAAACAAGGAGCAGCCGTTCTTCGAAAATTTTGCCGAAAACACCGGCCTTGCCATCGACGCCAACTACAAGCCGATCGATGTCACCGGCATCAAATCGGAAGAAACCCTGCGCGTCCTGAAAAACGGGCTATTCGACATCGTTTCCATCCGTACCGCCCAAGCCGCCCGTGACGAGGTGTTCCTGCTCGGCCAGGATCTTGTCGGCCTCAACCCGACCTATGAAAAAGCGCGCCAGGTCTACGATGCCTACAAACCGCATTTCGCCGCACGCCTGCAGGAGAAATTCGATGCCAAACTCCTCGGCCTCTGGCCGTTCGGTCCCCAGGTCCTGTTCTGCAAACCGGAAATCTCCGGCCTGGCCGACCTGAAAGGAAAGAAAGTCCGGGTCTACGACCAGAACCTGTCGCAGTTTATCGAGAGCATCGGCGCCACTCCGGTACCGATCGGTTTTTCCGAGGTGCAGCAGGCACTGTCTCGCGGCGTCACCGAATGCGCCATCACCGGCGCCAGCTCGGCAAACACCGCCGGCTGGCCGGAAGTAACCGAGTATTTCATGCCGATCGGCTTTCAGGTCGGCTTCAACGGTTACGCGATCAACATGAAGACCTGGAACAAACTCTCCCCTGAAGAGCAGGAGAAAATGCAGGCCGCCTTCGACAAACTGGTCGACGACATCTGGGTCTACTCCGAGGAGTTGTTTGAAGACGCGCTGCGCTGCAACGTCGGCAAAGAACCGTGCACGACCGTTACCAAATACAACATGAAAGAGGTTCCGGTGAACGAGGAAGACCTGAAGATCGTCGCCGATGCGGTCAAGACGGTATCCTTCCCCTCCTGGTCCGAGACCTGTGAGAAAAACTATCCGGGCTGTACGGAGCTCTGGAAAAAAGTCCTCGGTCCGCTGACCGGTATTGAATAACCGACACGCCCGTCTCAACCGGCCGGCCTTCAGGGTCGGCCGGTTCACCGCCTCTTCCGTGCAGGACGAACCATGGAAATCAATAAAAAAATAGCTTTTTACGCAAGCTGTCTGTTTGGCTATCTCTGTATCGGCCTGTCGATTTTCGTCAGTATCGAGGTCGTCATGCGAAAAGTTTTCACCAAGTCTCTGCAAGGCGCCGACGAATTGGGCGGCTACGTCCTGGCCATCGGCTCGACCCTGGCGTTTTGCATCGCCCTGATCGGCAACAACCATATCCGCATCGATATCTTTCATTATAAATTTCCAGACAAGATGCAGGCCGTGCTCAACTGGCTGGCCAAGCTGTCGATGCTGTTTATTTCGTTTTTACTCGCTTTTGCCGCCGTCGGGGTCCTCCAGGAAACCATGAGTTACGGCAGCACCGCGCCAACCCCATGGGCGACACCATTGCACTACCCGCAGATTCCCTGGACCATCGGCCTGATCATCTTTTTCGGGTTGTCCTGCTATTATCTGATCAACGCCACCTGGCTGCTGATTACCCGTCGCTGGAACGATCTTCGCGTCCTCTATCAGCCAAAGGGCTCCGCCGACGAGGTCAAAGAGGAACTGCTTGACCTCGAGCACCGTTAACGAGAGGAAAGAAAGCACTTATGTTAGCTGAGATTCTGATATTTTTTGTCGCCGGCCTGGCCTTGCTGTTCCTCGGGGTACCGATATCGCCGGTGATGGCCATCATCGGTCTGATCGGCGGTCTGCTGGCGTTTGGCTACCCGTTCATGAATTCGATCGGCAGCGTCGTCTGGGGGGTGCATAACTCGTTTATTCTCACCGCGGTCCCGCTGTTCATCCTGATGGGGGAAATCCTGCTGCGTTCCGGAGTTGCCGACAAGATGTACAACGCACTGGCCAAATGGATGAACTGGCTCCCCGGCAACCTGCTCCATACCAATATCGGCTGCTGCGCCCTGTTTGCCGCAACCACCGGTTCATCGGTGGCCTGCGCGGCGACCGTCGGTACGGTCGCGCTGCCGACGCTCAACGAGCGTGGTTTCTCGAAGAAACTGTCCCTCGGCTCACTGGCCGCCGGCGGCACCATGGGCATCCTGATTCCGCCGAGCATCGCCCTGATCATTTACGGCAGCCTGACCAATAACTCGATCAGTCAACTCTTCGTCGCCGGTGTCATTCCCGGCATCGTGTTGACGCTCGCGTTCTTCGTCTACCTGATGATCGCCAGCATCTCCATCAAAAACACCGGCATCGTCAAGGTGTCCTGGCCGGAACGTATTCGCGCCCTGCCGGAGATGCTGCCGCCGCTGTTCATCTTCTTCATCGTCATGGGCAGCATCTATTTCGGCCTGGCAACACCGACCGAATCGGCCGCCCTCGGGATCATTGCGTCGCTCTTTTTCGCCTGGCGCGGCGGCAAGCTGACCTTTGCCATGCTGCACAAATGCTTTGTCAACACGGCACAGCTAACCGGCATGATCATCCTGATCATCACCGCCGCTTTTATCCTGAACCTGACGCTCAGCCTGCTCGGCATCGCCGAAATGCTCACCCAACAGGTGCTGACCCTCGACCTGACGCTGACCCAATTGACGCTGGTAATGATCCTGTTTTATATCGTCCTCGGCATGTTCCTCGATGTGCTGTCCATTCAGGTCGCCACCATTCCCATCGCCTACCCGATCATGACCGCCGCCGGCGCCGACCCGATCTGGTTCGGTATTTTCATCGTACTGATGAGCGAAGTGGCGATGATCCCCCCGCCGATGGGCATGAACCTGTTCGTCATCCAGGGCGTGCGCCAGGACAAGGGCCCGCTGTCCGATGTCATCTGGGGCTCGCTGCCGTTTGCGCTGATCATGCTGGCCTTCACCGTTTTCCTGATCTTCTTTCCGGAAGTGGTAACCTGGCTGCCGACGAAAATGAAAGGATAATCCGCTTCGATGAAACAGCTCACCATGCCGGACAAACTGCTCATCGCCCTGGGCGGTAATGCCATCCACCCGGAGGGCATCAAAGGGACCGGGCAGGAACAGTTCGACGTCGCCGCAACGGCTGCCACGGCTCTGCTGCCGCTGCTGGAGGCCGTGCCGAATCTGGTATTCACCTTCGGCAACGGCCCCGGTGTCGGCAAGGTCCTGATGCGCCAGGCCATCGCCAGCAAACGGGTGGCCAGCATGCCCCTTGATATCTGTGTGGCCAACAGTCAGGGCGGAATTTCCTATGTCATCATGCAGGCGCTGCAGAACGTGATGCGCACCAAAGACCTGCAGCGCCCGGTGGCCAGCATCATATGCGAAGTACTGGTCGACCCGGCCGACCCGGCGTTTGGCCGGCCGGACAAGCCGCTGGGCTATTTTTTCAGCGAAGTTGAAGCACGGGATCTTGAAGAGGAATTCGGCTGGACCATGAAAGAGGATGCCGGCCGGGGCTGGCGCATGGTCGTGCCGTCTCCGGCACCACTGAAGATTCTTGACAGCTCCCTGCTCAGTTCGTTGATGAGACAGGGCGTTATTGTCATTACCGCCGGAGGTGGCGGCATCCCGGTGATCACCGAGAATGGCGATCGGCTCCGCGGCATTGATGCGGTCATCGACAAAGACCTGACTTCGGCGTTGTTGGCCAGAGAACTCGGTATCGAGCACCTACTGATCCTTACCTCGGTAAGACATGTGAAGATCAATTACGGCAGAGAAAATGAGCAGGACTTGTCGACACTGACGCTGGCCGAACTCGATCGCTACATCGGCGAGGGACATTTTTCCGCAGGCAGCATGGGACCCAAAGTCGAGGCCGCCAGAAAATTTTTGCTCGCCGGCGGCAAACGCTCCATCATTGCCCATCTCGACGAAGCATACCAGGCATGTCTCGGCACCGCCGGCACCCAGATCGTCAATCAATGAGACAGGACATGGCGGCAGATTCACCGCACCAGGTAATCAAGGCCGATTCGGTCGGGGCGCAGATTGGACCGATGCTCTCAGAATCGGCACACTGGCGCATCACCCAGACCTATCGCCACTGTTTCTATTGCCTCACCGATACCGGAAACGTCATCTGTATCGGCGATGCCCACATCGACAAGGGTCCGTTCACCATCATCTGCGCCGACAGTGATGGCACGGCAGTTGCTGCGCTTTCCGAAAACCGAGAGGTCCGATCGTGTGACGGCACCATGCTGTTCGGAGATCAGGCCAGCCTCGACACGGCCAACGCCACCCCGTGGCTGGCCGACTTTGATACCTGTGCCGGACCCGGCGGGACAGCCCTTGATACGGTCCTGGCGACCCTGGTCGCTGCGGCCGCCACCACGGCACCGCAGCAGAGTTTCGGTGCCCTGATCCCGGCAATCTTTGTCCCACAACCTCGTGCCGAGAAGAGATCAGCGCTCACCATCGCCTTGCATCGACGACTGCTGCAGGTCGTCGATGCCATACGGTGTGAAGATGCTTTCGATGATCCAAAGCGGCTGACATCCCTGCTGTCCCCGCTGATCGGCCTCGGGTATGGTTTAACGCCGTCCGGCGACGACTTTTGCGCCGGATGGATCCTCAGTCTCGTTGCCACCGGCAAAACACGGCAGGCAACGGCGCTGGCGACCGGCCTTCTCGATGCAGCAGGAAAGCGAACAACGGCGATCAGTCTGGCCTTTTTTCGGGCACTGGCGGAATCCCGGCTGTCCGAAGGCCAGACCCGGCTCCTTCACTGCTGCGCGGCCGGACAAACTGCCGATCTCGGCGATGCGCTGTACGGTGTTTACCACCACGGCAGCACCTCGGGATGGGACATGCTGGCCGGATTCGCCTTCGGCATCGGCCTGTCGTTAGGTAAGCATCGATTCACCGGGCTGGCCGGTTCTGCCGGAAGCTGCATCGCGAAGGCCCGGCTGCCCGGAGAATCAGGCCCGAAGGGCTGCGGACAGGCCATGGATGGCCTGTCTGCCGGCCTCGGAGGACAGCCGATCAGGCCGCAGCGCAGCAACTGGAGGCAGGACTGGCCAGCCCTTCCGACCAGGGCGCCGATTTTCATTGTTCGTTGTCACGTTCCGTCATGACGGTTCTATGCAAAGAGACGCTCCGGGCGGTTGGTTCTCCCGGAAGCTGATAATTGGT
>JAZBPM010000074.1:0-2635 GCA_036351615.1 Desulfofustis sp. | reverse complement strand
GACACCAGTCACCTGCCTGTGCCTGAGTCCACCATTGATGGAACCTGGTCGATACTCGTTTCAGGGATTGGTGGCGCGGGGGTGGTGACGATAGGTCAGACGCTGGCAGTTGCAGCTCACGCCGATGGCTATTTTTCAACCAGCCTTGATATTACCGGTATGGCCCAGAAGTACGGGGCTGTTCATTCCCATGTCAAGATAGCGCAAAGCCCCGAACAGATGAGAGCTACTCGCATCGCTGTGGGCGAAGCGAATGCAATGATAGGCAGCGACCTCGTTGTCGCCGCTGGTGACGAAGCGCTTTCAAAAATTGTCAGTGGCAAATCCGTTGCTGTTGTTGATACAACAGTGGTGCCGACCGCCGAGTTCTCAATGAATCCTGATTGGAAGGTAGATAGTGAAGCGCAGATAGGTCGCTTAGAGCAGGTATTGGGAGACAATCTTCGAGCTTTGGATGCGCAGACGCTGGCAGACCGGGTAATGGGAGATCGTGTTTTCGCCAATATGTTGCTGATGGGTGCTTCCTGGCAGCAGGGAGGAATTCCCCTGTCTCTGGAAGCAATTCATCGTGCCATCGAGCTGAACGGGGTGGCCGTTGCCAAGAACAAGCAGGCCTTCGATCTTGGGCGACTGGCCTATGCAGATGCCCCCGCCGCTCGCCGTCTGGCGGGCGAGGAAGTGCCGGTTGTAGTGCAGATGCATCGCGAGTCGTCAGTGGACGATATCGTCGCACACCGGGTCGCCGAATTGACCGACTACAAGGACGCAAACCTTGCCAAACGCTACTCCGACATGGTGCAACGGGTCCGCAGTGCAGGGCTGAACGAGGCAGCAGTCAAGGCTGTTGCGCGTGGCTATTACAAGCTGCTGGCGGACAAGGACGAATGGGAGGTGGCCAGACTCTATACGAAGCCGTCGTTCCGCAAAGCCTTGACAGATACCTTCGACGGCGACATGAAGCTCACCTTCCACTTTGGTGCGTGGCCCTATGGTGGGCTCGACAAAGAGACCGGCAAGTTCACCAAGGGGGAAGTATCGAGCAGCAGGGCAATGTTCTTCTTCGGGATGATGAACCGGTTCCGGTTCCTGCGCGGCACTATACTGGATCCATTTCGCTATTCAGAGGAGCGTAAGCTCGCTGCCAAGCTGCTTGCTGATTATGAGGCAGATATTGCCTTTGCGCTGTCGAATAACTCGGCGGAAGCGGCTGACAAAATCGCTGAGTTAATGAATCTGCCCGAGCATATTCGCGGTTACGGCCATGTGCGTGAACGTCATGCCGATACCGTGAGTAAAAGCCGCAACGAGCTGCGCACCGCCATCCTCGCTCGTGAGGTGAAGGCCGCCTGATTTGAAGCGATACCGGGCTGATAGCCCTTATTGGAGCCGTTGCACGAATACGTGGCAAAAACCGCAAAATAACCAAGGAGAACGATGTGAAAATCACAGATATAAAAACATGGGCTGTAGCGACACCTCCGCCTCATAAAGGCGGCCATTATTGGATTTTTGTTAAACTGACTACCGATAATGGTATATCGGGATACGGCGAAATTTATGGTGTACCGTTCGGCCCTCAGGTAGTTTGCCAGATGACTGAAAATGCCTTTGAGCGTCATGTTGTCGGTCAGAGTCCATTCGACATTGAGAAAATCTTTCGCACTATTTATTCTGCAGGATTTACCCAGCGGCCAGACCTGAGTACGGGTGGTGTTATCTCCGGCATTGAAATTGCCTGCTGGGATATTGTCGGTAAAGCGCTAAACCAACCTATACATAACCTCATGGGTGGCAAAGTACATGAAAGATTGAGGTCATATACTTATTTGTATCCCGACTATTCTGATGGTTCAGTGACCACTGCTGAAAATTTCCATGGCAGTGCAGAGCATCAAGCTGAGCGTTTGCAGCATTACATGGACTTGGGTTTTACAGCGGTTGGATTCGACCCTGTAATGCCTATGGGCGCATTTGACCCTCGTCAACTTTCTCTGGAAGCGTTAGATGGGGCGGAGACGATGTTTAGGAATCTGCGCGAAGTGGCCGGAAACAAGTGTGACTTGATGTGCAAAACCCATGGTCAGTTAACCACCTCAAGTGCAATACGTCTTGCCCGACGCATGGAGAAATTTGATCCATTGTGGTTCGAAGAGCCTGTGCCGCCTTGTAACCCCAATGAAATGGCGCGGGTAGCCAGATCTACTACTATTCCAATTTCTGGTGGTGAGAGACTTGTGGGCCGCTTTGAACTTTCCAAGGTTCTTGAGACTCAGGCAATTCAAATTCTTCAACCTTGTTTAGGTCGTGTAGGTGGAATTTTAGAGGGCAAGAAAATCGCTGCTATGGCGGAAGCGTATTACGCCCAGTTCGCACCGCACCTGTATGCCGGCCCTATCGAAGCTGCAGCAAATATTCAGCTGTCAGCCACATTGCCGAACTTCCTTATTCTTGAAAGTATCGATACCTTCGATGGGTTTTTCAATGATTTGCTTGTTAATCCGATCGATTGGGATGAGGGTTATGTCAATGTGCCTGATCGTCCCGGTCTAGGTTATGAGTTAAATGAGGAGTTGTGTGACGCGAACCCTTATGAAGGTATTATGCCTTTTCCACCTATGGCTGAATCGCCGATCTT
>JAZBPM010000073.1:0-3393 GCA_036351615.1 Desulfofustis sp. | reverse complement strand
GGTTAAAACCAGTCCCGCCGATTTTCATATAACCCCCATGACGGGACGTCAGAGCGAACGATGAAAATCAGCTCATGGTCGGAAGGGAATGAACCAAGGACAGCAAGGTCCCGGCCAGACGGGGGAGCCTGGGTGCTGGTAATCAGCTATTCCCGCCAGGTCTGAGAAAATCAGCCGGCGTGCAGCTGTCTATCCGGAAGTGTTCGGCACAGGCCCCGGCATGGGTGGCGAGGACCCGGCACAAGCCTTCGCGGAGGAGGCGAAAACGGTCGTCATGCACGCTGCCGGTCGCTTCGTCCATGAACACCTTTTTGATCTCGATCGGCAGGCACAGGCCACCGGGGTGATTATTGCTGAGATATTCGGCCTGGTAGCCTTTGCCGGCAAATACTTCATCCACCGCAGTCCGGTTGACGACTTCCGGCACTTCGATGGCGCTCAGCCCGTCCAACAACAAATCGAGCAGCGGTCGGAAACGGTCCCGGTCGACAAAATGGGTGCCGACATTGAACAACGGCGGATCTCCGGGAAGCCGGGAATAGTTGTAGGAGTGCAGATCGTAGACGACGTAGCCGGAAAAACGCTGCTCGAGTGCGCCAATCACGGCGTCGAGAACCCGGTAGTAGCTGCGGTGCAAATCAAGAATTTGCCGTTTCTGACGTTCGGGCGGTAGGCGCTTCCTGACTATTTGCCCCCAGGCCTCCTGGTAAATGCACTGTTCCGGACGACGGTTGATATCATAAAAATACCGGGAATGATGCACGGTTAGAGAGATGGCGAACGAATCGGCAATCGCCCCGGTAAACGGATCCTCTTCGAAACGTCGTTGCTCTTCGGAAACCAACAGATCCCCGGCGAGCTCAGCTGGAATGTCATGGCCGTCGTGGATTGCCGTTACCAACGCCGGCACATAGCGGGCGATGGCAACACTGTATGCGCCGCCGGCAACGGTGGCCCGGAACCGTTTGCCGGCGGCGATGCGTTTGATGATTTCAGCTTCCGTCAGCACGTCCATCGCTCATTCTCCCGATAAAAACGAATCAGCACATTGAATGCAACTGCCCCGGTATCAGTCTTCTCGATATCTCGCCGGCCCAAGGTGCCCGCCGCCTCCGCTGTTTTTTATATGAAAATCGGCGGGACTGGTTTTAACCTGTCCCCCGCTAACTTTCCTAAAGACCATTGTAGAGCGCTTTGCCATATCTCTCAATGACGTATCGCTGCCGTCGGCACAAAAGCGTCGCTCGCCGGCCGTCGCCGTGGTACATTTCGTCTCCAAGCGGTCAGCCCTGCATGTCAACGGTACCGCCGAGAAAACGATACTCGCATTTCAGAGACACCGATCATGAATTTCATTTATGAGAAAATCACCTATCTGTTCGATCCGCTCCATCATCGATGGGAACACGAACGGTTGGCAAAAAAAATATCGGTCGGCCTTGTTCTCTTTTTCCTCGCCGGTCTACTGTGTATCGAGTTGCAGCGTCTTGGCCTGCTGCCGGTCTCGCTGACCGGCCTGATCCCGCGGAGCCATTTTTCGGCGATCGAAATGGCTTTTACCGTGGTGCTCATCCTGGAAGTCATCAGTCTCATTTTCACCTTGCCGTGCTCTTTTTCCCGCTCGGTCGGCAAGCAATTCGAACTGCTTGCCCTGATCCTGCTACGCAACGCGTTCAAGGAACTCTCCGATTTTCCGGAGCCGATCGCTTTTGCCGGTAACGAAGAGGCGATCCTGCGCATCCTCTCGGACGGGTTCGGCGCACTGGTGATTTTTGCGCTGCTTGGCGTGTACTATCTGATTCAGAGGAAAAAGCAGGACGAGACCATGACATCGACCGACCTGTTCAGTTTTGTCGCCGCAAAAAAAGGCATTGCGCTGCTCCTGCTGGCCGCTTTTATTTTTATGGGATTACGCAGCATTTACCTGACACTGATCGATGTCAGCCATTCGGATTTCCTGCACGACTTCTACACGTTGCTGATCCTCACCGATATCCTGGTAGTGCTCATCTCACAATGCTTTCAGCCGGGGTTTTACGCGGTCTTCCGCAATTCCGGTTTTGCCCTGTCGACGGTGATCATCCGGATCGCGCTGGCAGCCCCACCCTATTTCAACGTACTGCTCGGCATCGCCGCCGCGCTGTTCGCCATTTTGCTGACCATCGTCAGCCAAAAGATCCTCAGCGGACTACCGGGCAAGCGTCGCTGACGCCTCCCCTCAGCTCCAGATACCAGCCACCGGCCGCTGACACTGCTGGCACCGACCATTTGTCAGGTGATTGGCGACAACGAGAAAACCGCTGCGTTCAATCAAGGTGCCGGAACAGGCAGGACAACGAGTCGTTTCTCCGTCGCTGCCACGCATATTGCCGACATAGACATAGCTGAGACCTGCCGCATGGCCGATATCTCTTGCAGTCAACAGTCGCTGCGCAGTGGTTGACGGACGATCGAGCATTTTGAAGGTGGGATGGAAACCGGAAACATGCCAGGGAATTTCCGGGTCGCAGCTGACCAGAAAATCGGCAATCGAGCGCAACTCCTCGTCCGTGTCGTTGAGTCCCGGGATGATCAACGTGGTCACCTCGACCCAGACCCCCTGCTCCCGAAAAAACCTGACATTATCGAGAACGGGTTGGAGCCGGCCACCGCAGATGCTTCGGTAGAAGTCGTCACGGAAAGACTTGATATCGATATTGATGGCACTCAGTACCTCCGCCAGCATCTCTGCTGCCGCTCGGCTCATGTAACCGTTGGAGACAAAAATGTTGTGCAGCCCTTTTTGCTGAGCGGCTCGGCAACAATCGTAGGCAAACTCGAAAAAGACCGTCGGCTCGCTATAGGTATAACTGATCGATCGACAGCCCGCGGCGGCCGCCTCGTCGACGATTGCCGCCGGTTCCCGGTTGCGGTACGGTACCATTTCGCCAACCGGGCCGGATATCTGTGAGAGCGTATGGTTCTGACAATGCAGGCATTTGAAATTACAACCGACAGTGGCCACCGAATAGGTCAGACTGCCGGGCAGAAAATGGAAGAGCGGCTTTTTCTCGACCGGGTCGATGTGCTCTGCGGCAACCTGTCCGTAGACGAGAGAATAAAGCTCGCCGCCACGGTTTTCCCGAACACCGCAGATACCGCGCCGGCCCGGTTTGATGGTGCAGTGATGGGCGCACAGGTCACAGGACACCGTGCCGTCGGCAGCACCTAGATAGAGGCGTGCTTTCTTCATCTTCTCTCCGGCCGTGTTACCTCGCCGAGCCGGACCGGCTCAACAGTCCGGCGAGTCGTTTCCTCCAGCCGGCCAGTCGTGAATCCGGACGAAAATCTATCTTCCGTTTCCCGGAAAACAGACCATCCGTCCGCCAGTCGGGAAGAGTCAGTCTCTTGAAT
>JAZBPM010000072.1:0-3020 GCA_036351615.1 Desulfofustis sp. | reverse complement strand
CCGGCCAGCCCATCCCCCTCCTTGCTCCAGCCGACGTCACGCCGGTCGCCAGCCTCTCAGCCCCCAGAGCAGCGCCAGCACACCGCAACCGGTAGAACCGGCTGCCAGCCAGCAGACCAACTGAATGCCACCGGTTTCCCAGGCCAACCCGCCGAGCAGTACGCCGACCATCCGGCCGACTCCGGCAGTGGCATAAAAACCGGCCATCATCGTCGCCCGGGCCTCGGGCACCAACTCGGTGCTCAGCGAAAAACTGCTGACAATGGCAAATTCATAGCAGAGGAACAACAAAAACATACCGACCATGGCCAGCGCCAGGGTCTGGCCGATGACCGGCAGCAGCAGATAGGCGCAGGCGGCCAGGGAAAAGCCGCCGATGGTCGCCCGTTTGATACCGATACGGTCGGAAAAGAGGGCAACCATCGACTCGCCGATCAACTCGGCACTGCCGATGGCAACGGTACTGAAACCGAGTGCCACGATACCTATCTGAAAATCATGTTCGAACCAAGCACCGTAGACGACAAACAGACCGTCATTGGCAACCGAGATAAAAAACCCGAAGATCAGCATGCCCGCTGCCGAGCGAATTCGTACCAGGCGAGCCAGCATGGCCAGCAGAGGAACACGCGTGAATCCCGTCGGTTCTTCCACTCGATCGGCTGGAATGAACCATGGAATGGCCAGCCAACAGAGTCCGCCGAGCAGGCCCATGACGATAAAGGAATTGCGCAAACCGATGTGATCGATAATCAACGCCAGGGCCGGGATACCGATTAGCGTGCTGCCGGCCCAGGCGGTTTCGATAATACCGACCACCCGGCCTCGCCGGTTGAATGGCACACGGGAACCGACAAAGGCCTGGATGGCCGGATCGAAAACCACCTTGCCGAGACTGGCAACGACCAAGCCGACAAAGACCGGCCAATAGGTCGGTACCAATCCGCAGGCCAGCATGCCGACGGCGAGCATCGCCAAGGCCGACCGCATGACCCGCCGATAACCGAATCGATCCGCCAGGGGCCCGCTGAACAAGCCGAGCAGTGAGCTGAACTGGGATACGGCAATGATCGAGGTGATGGCGCCGAGCGGCACCTCCAACCCGCGGCTGAGCGCCGGCGCAAACGGATAGACGAAACGCCGTCCGGTGTTGACCAGGACCCGGAACAGGGTTAGGGCTGCAATCTGATAGGCCAGACGGGGGGAGGCCATCGTCTCACTCGCTATTTAATCGCCGATTGCGGCCGAAAGGGATTGTTAATCCAGCGGATGATAGCAGGCGACCATGGTCTTGCCGACCTGGCGCATCTCCGGAAAATCCTGCCGGCAGATGTCGGTCGCCCTCGGGCAGCGCGGATTGAACGAGCAACCGGGCGGCGGATCGATCGGTGACGGCAGCTCGCCGTGCAGCACGATCCGTTTTTTCACCCGGAACGGATCCGCCATCGGCGTCGCCGAAAGCAGGGCCTCGGTATAGGGGTGATGGGGCTGTTCAAAGATCGCCTGGCGGCTGCCCATCTCGATAGGTACTCCGAGATACATGACCATGACCTCATCGGCGATATGCTTGACCACCGAAAGATCATGGCTGATAAACAGAAACGCCAGATTGAGTTGCTCCTGCAGGTCGGTCAGCAGGTTCAGAATCTGGGCCTGGATCGACACATCGAGCGCCGATACCGGCTCATCGAGCACCAGGATCTCCGGGCGCAGCATCAGCGCCCGGGCAATCGCGATCCGCTGCCGCTGACCGCCGGAGAACATGTGCGGGTAACGGTCATACTGCTCCGGCCGCAGACCGACAAAATCCATCATTTCCTTGGCCGAACGACGCCGTTCCTGCTTGCTCTTCGTCGTGTTGACCAACAGTGGCTCCTCGAGAGCGTGCCCGATCTTCTGGCGCGGATTGAGCGAGCCGTAGGGGTCCTGGAAGACGATCTGGACTTTTGATTTGAGCGAGCGTCTCGTCGCCCGACTCGAGCCGACGATGTCGTTCCCGCAGATTCGCAAAGTCCCGGCGGTCGGCGTCTCGATCATGGTCACCAGCCGGGCCAGGGTCGATTTCCCGCAGCCGGACTCGCCAACCACGGCCAGAGTGCGACCGTTGACCAGGTCAAAGGTCGCACCGTTGAGGGCCTTCAGTAACGCCTTGGGGCCGAAGGCGTCGCGGCGCACACGATAGAAACGTTTCAGATCCCTGGCCTGCAGGATGGCCTCCTGGCTCATACCGCCTCCTCCCCACCCGGATGATTGAGCGGCACCCCGTCATCCAGCGGGTAATGGCACAGGGCCGAGCCCAGTTCGGCCGGGGCGGGGGGCGGTTCATTGGATCGGCACAGGTCGGTGGCAAAACGGCAACGCGGCGAGAAGAGACAACCGTCCGGACGATCGAATTGCCCGGGCACGACGCCGGCAATCGACGGCAGCTTTTTGCTCGACGCCCGCTCCGGCAATGCGGCAAGCAACGCCGCCGTATAGGGGTGATGGGGGTTGGCAAACAAACCTCCGATCTCCTGGTGCTCGACCTGCTGCCCGGCATAGTGCACCATCACGCGTTTGGCGGTCTCGGCGACTACCCCCATATCGTGAGTAATCAAAACCAACGCCATATCATTGTCCTGCTGTAGTTTGAGCAACAAATCCAGGATCTGGGCCTGGATGGTCACATCCAGCGCCGTGGTCGGCTCGTCGGCAACCAGCAGGCGCGGGTTGCAGGCGATGGCCATGGCAATCATTACCCGTTGCGACATGCCGCCGGACAATTGATGGGGAAACACCGACAGCCGCTTGACCGGCTCCGGAATACCGACCTGGTTGAGCAGTTCGACAGCGCGTTCCCGCCGCTCCTTCCGTCCCATGTGCAGATGGGTTTTCAGCGCCTCGGTCAATTGAAAGCCAACGGTGAAGCACGGATTAAGGCTGGACATCGGCTCCTGGAAGATCATCGTGATCTCCCGGCCGATAATGCGCCGCTTCTCGCCGGAACCCATAGCAAGCAGATCCTTGCCGTCGAATTCCAT
>JAZBPM010000071.1:0-4104 GCA_036351615.1 Desulfofustis sp. | reverse complement strand
GCTGCCCGACCTCGGTCTGGTGGTTGTCGATGAGGAACATGACGGAGGCTTCAAACAGCAGGACGGCCTGCGCTATCAGGCCCGTGATGTCGCCATCGTCAGGGCGAAAATGAATGATGCGGTGGTGATTCTCGGTTCGGCGACCCCGTCGGTGACCAGTTATCAACACGGGCGCAGCACCAAGTACGAGCTGCTGCAGCTGACCCGGCGGGTAGGCGGTCGAAGCCTGCCCGAAGTGGCGATCGTTGACCTGAAAAAGCAGCAGCGGCAGGGGGCAGGACTGTTTCATCCGGAATTAAAAGCGGCCCTGCAGGAGACGTTCGACCAGGGAAAGCAGAGCATCCTGCTGATCAACCGGCGGGGATTCTCATCGTCAGTTGTCTGTCTCGACTGTGGTACGATGGTCGAATGTCGTCATTGCAAAGTGACCATGAACCTGCATAAACGACCGCATTTGCTGCTCTGCCACTATTGTGGTTACCGCCTCCCGTTTTCAACGAATTGCACGATTTGCGGTTCGACTCGGCTGCATCCCGTCGGGTTCGGCACCGAACGGGTCGGTGAGGAAGTGGCGGCGCTGTTGCCCGAGGCGCGGATCGCCCGACTCGATTCAGATATCGCCGCCGATCGCCGCACGTTTCTCGGTCTGCTCAAGGCGGCCGGCAAGAGAGAGCTTGATGTGCTGGTCGGCACACAGATCCTGGCCAAAGGGTTGCATTTCCCCGACGTGACCCTGGTCGGAATCGTACTTGCCGACAGCGGACTCGGTTTTCCCGATTATCGCGCCGCCGAGAAGACCTACCAACTCATCGCCCAGGTCACCGGGCGAGCCGGAAGAGGCGATACGCCCGGTCGGGTAATCATCCAGACCCTGCAACCGGATCACTACGCCATCGGGCTGGCGGCCGAGCACCGTTATACCGATCTGGCCGAACGGGAGGTGCAAATCAGGGCGTCCGCCGGTTTTCCGCCGTTTGCCAGGCTGGTGTTCTTTCTCGTTGAAGATCGGCAGGAGTCGCGGGCGCGCGCACGAGCAGAGGAAATCGGTCGGGGAGCGCGGCAGTGGATCAGTGGCAATGCGTTGTCCTCACAGATTTCAGTGCTCGGGCCGGCGCCGGCGGCTATCGAACGATTGCGCGACCAGTATCGCTGGCAGATCCTGCTCAAGTCGACAGATACGGCCAACCTGCATCGGCTGACCGATTTCCTGGCAGCATCTTTTCAGCGATCGGGGGGGCAGCGGGTGCTGATCGATGTCGACCCGGAAAATATGCTCTAGTCGGCCCGGTTGCCTACGGCTCGAGTGGCGGTTCCTGACGGAAGAAGAATGGTCGCAGCGAGTTGAGATTTTCGTCAATTTCCATCGGTAAGATCTGGGCCAGGCAATTGAGGATGACGATGGCATTCTTGTCGGCGTCGAGCTCTGCTGCATAGCGAATCCGATTGAGCATCCCCTCGTTGACCTGTTCGATCTGCCGCCAGTATTGTTTGATGCGATCAAGGTGATAATCGGGCTTTCCACCATCCGTTTCGATAAAATACTGGCGGAGCAGATAGACCGATACGATGCGGAACATCGATTCGTCAACGGTTGCGAAGGGGAGATGAAACCTGGCCATCGGACGGAGGATATCCAGGGTCGGGCAGCCGCTGGTGGCCATGATGATGCCCATGATCGAGCTTAAACCGTCCTGGACGATGGTCTCTTTGATGGTTGTTCGTTCAGTGGTGATGCACGATACCGTGCATGATTCATGCGACAGGATGTCTCTGAACGCAGTGACCAGATCGGCGATGTTGAGCGCCACCGGGCAATGGCCGATTCGCTCGCGATCGAGCCGGCAGCATGTGCACTGGTGGGTGGCCAGTTTGGTCCATTCCGCCTTACTGTAGGAAGAGGGACGCATCAGCGAGGTTGCCGGGTCGAGTCTGATGAGAAAGCGCTTTTTCGTCCCGTTGGCCAGATCAAAACTGTAATTAATCGTGATATCGAGCTGATCCATAGACGTTTCAGACGGTAACCGGAAAATTATCGGCTGATGAACAGTGGTGTGGCGAGGTATTCGGCATGGTGATTAGTTATCCTTTAGTGGCGGTTGGCGGCCATCGTCGGCCCGTGTCCGATTATGCTACAAGCGGAACCATTTCTTTTTCGGGGTCCAGAGGCAGACCCGGTTTCGTCCCTGGCGCTTGGCTTCGTAGAGTGCCTGGTCGGCCCGGCTGATCAGCTGTGATTTGGAAAAATCGTCCTCAACGCCGGGGCGACTCGAACAGACGCCGAAGCTGGCAGTGACATGGTGTTTTTCGGAATCGACGAGAAATTCGTTGTCGTCAATTTCGGCCCGGAGTTTTTCGGCGACGAGCAGCGCGGTATCACCATCGGTGGCCGGGAGGATAACACCGAATTCCTCGCCGCCGTAACGGGCAAGGGTGTCGTAGGTGCGCAGGTGAGATTTAAGCAGTGAGCTGAAATCTTTGAGAATCTCGTCGCCCAACTGATGGCCGTAGGTGTCGTTGAACTTTTTGAAATGATCGATATCGATGAACAGCAGGGAAACTGAGGCGTCCTGGCGGATAGAGCGGTCGATCTCGCGATCAAGGGCCGTCTGGAAATAACGGTGGTTGTAAATCTCGGTCAGTCCATCGATGTGGACGAGATTGTCGAGAATCTTGTTTTTTTTCTCCAGTTCCCGAGTAAGGTTTTCCAGTTCGATCTTCGCGGCTACCAATTGCTTGTTCATCTGGTCGTAATCCAGATTGAGCAAGCTGAGCCGGATATTTGCCTCCTGCAGGATCTCCTGGATTGATTTGGTGTGTTTCATCTTCAGGCCAAAGTATTCACCGGCCTGGACGACGCTGATATGGACTTTCTCCAGGATGTCCTCGATATCCTCGTTGGTCAGTCCAAGAAGCTTTTTTGCTTCTTTGCGAAATTGCTTGTGGTATTCTTCCGGCTTGCTGGAAAAGAGGATATTGATCAGCAGATCGGATAGATAGACGGCCTTGATCGTGGCCATGATGGTCCGGTCGCCGCCCTGGTAATCGGCCGGACGATGATGAAACCGAAGCGGTTGCAGTAGGGTTTCCGGGAAAGACCAATGTTTGGCGACTTCATAGCCGATATGGCAGTGGGTGATCCCGAGCATCGATTGTTCGGTATTGAGCAGGTCATACTGATTGTCCGCAACCGCCTCGATAACCTGTTCGTAGATGTCGGGAAAGGTACGGGCAAAGATCAATTCTCCAAGATTCTGGAGGAGCCCGGAAATGAATACCTCTTCGGTATCGATCCCCTTGACCTTTTCCAGAATCAGTTTTGAGGCGACGGCGGCAGCCAGCGACCGCTCCCAGAATTTGGCGAAATCAAAACGGCTCTTGCGCGATCCGTTACGGATCGAGAGGAACGAGAAGGAGAGGACGAGGCTTCGCACGGCGTTGATGCCAAGGATCGATACGGCCTGTTTGATGGAGCCGATCTGTTGCGGAAAGCTGTAAAAGGATGAATTGGACACCTTGAGTATTTTTGCCGACAACGATACGTCCTGCGCGATCAGATCGGCGATATCGGTCAGTGTCGTATCTTCCCGAGAAGTCAGCGTGATGAGCTTGGAGGCGACCGTCGGCAGGGTTGGCAGCTCATCGGAGGCGAGCACCGTTCTCAATAGTTCGTCGTGATCCATAAAAGTCCCGTACTGCTCGTGATTGTGGCGGCGATCTCGGTTCGTCCCGCAAGCTTGCACCCTGCCGCCGCCATGGAGCCGCCGATGGACGGCGAGGAGAGCGGGACGGATAACGAGCAGCAGGCGCGTGATAGATGTTATCACCTACTATATCGTTTTCGAATCAAACGTTGCAAGTTTTCACGGTGAAAAATGAGTCGGGGACGGGGGCGGTTCGGGATAGCTGCAGAGTTCACCGCGGTAGGATTGAAACCGGAAGATATCATGGCTTGCCACCTGATATTCGGGAGTCAGCGGGATTTTTCCGCCGCCCCCCGGAGCGTCGAGGGCGTACGTGGGGATGGCCATGCCGGATAGATGGCCGATCAATTCTCGCATAATGGCTCGGCCTTCGTCGATGGTCGTCCGGAAGTGATCGGTGCCG
>JAZBPM010000070.1:0-2190 GCA_036351615.1 Desulfofustis sp. | reverse complement strand
TCATGGCTTAGCCAGAAAACGATCAAATGTGCCGAAAGCAGGGCGAACATCAACGTCTGTTCGCTCAATACCGCTTCCCGGATCATCCCAGCCATGTCGATAGGAACCGCATCGATAATCGCTCGCGCGGCTGCAGTCGTCATTGGGTTGCCAATCTCAGCCAGTCTGTCAGGCGCGGCGAGCATGAAAATTGCTTTGGCCGCTTCCGGGATCTTGCCCGAGGCCAAGGCTTCGACCAGCAGGCCGTCGGCAATCAGACCGTGCAGGGCTGGTGCCGACAGGGTGCCAAGGACGATATAGGCGGCCGTGACCGGCAGTCCCATGCCGAGAACCAAGGAGGCCAGGGCTATCAAGGCGATGGCGATAAGCAGACTGTTGCCCGACCAATTGGTGATCATCAGAGAAAAGGTATTGCCGATGCCGGTGGTGGCGATCACGTTGACGACCAGGCCGACGCTGCAGAGCAGGATAGCCGTCATCACCATGTTGCGGGCGCCGAGGGCAAGTGCTTCGCAGATGCCGCGCAGTCCCATCCGATTCGGCGTGATCCACGAAGAGGCGATTACGGCGACGATGCTGATGCCGGCGGCATAGGTCGGCGTGAAACCGTAAATGAGCAGACCGATCAAGACCGAGATCGGCAGCAGGAAAGGAAGGCCGCCGGTCTTGATCACTTCGAGTACCTTCAGATCTTCTTCTTGCGCAGCCTGCAGCCCGATCCGTTTCGCCTCGACCCGGACGAAAAAGCCGACCGTGGCGAAATACAAGATTGCCGGCAGCGCGGCGTAGAGCACGATGGTGGTGTAGGGAATCTGGGTATAGCTGGCCATCACGAACGCGCCGGCGCCCATGATCGGCGGCATCAGCTGACCGCCGGTTGAGGCCGCTGCCTCGATGCCGGCCGCGAATTTGCCGTTGAACCCGGCACGTTTCATCAGCGGGATAGTAATGACCCCGGTGGAGGCGGTATTGGCCACCGCCGAGCCGGAAATGGTTCCGGTCAGCCCCGAGGCGAATACGGCCACCAGACCGGGTCCGCCGATCAGCCGACCGGCCGCTGCCCGCGCCAAGTTGATGACGAACTCACCGGCACCGGAACGCAGCAGAAAGGCACCGAAGAGAATGAACATGAAAACGAAGGATGACGAAATACGGGCGATACCGCCGAAAAGGCCGTCGTCACCGTACACGGAGCGAAACAGGATGGTCTCCGAAGTCAGTCCGCTGAACTTGAAGACACCGCCGATCAAGCTGCCCCACCAGCCGACATAGGTCAGGGAAAGGACAATCAGAATCGGGATGATCCAGCCGGTTGTTCGTCTGGTGAACTCAATGGCAGTCAGGATCAACAGGGTGCCGGCAATCCATTCGGCCCGGTTCAGATGAACGCCCCGGGCATAGATGGCATCCTCCATGGAGATCATGTAGACCGCGCAGACGGCGGCGGTGATACCGATCGTCAGATCGAGAATCAAGAAAAAGGTCTTGCCCCTGTGGGCAGCAGAATCGGGCCGGGATGGATAAACCAGGGCACAGAGCAGAGCGAAGCTGGCGAAATGCAGCGCATTTTGCCAGAGGGTCGGTAGCAGGGCGAAGATATTGAAATAGACATGCAGCAGCGAAACGAGGACACCGAGGATAAATATGGCTCGCTTTTTGGTCGTCGCCGGTCCCTGTTGATCCTGCTCGCTGTGCACGTGCAGCTCCCAATCCTGAAGTGAAAAATGTGCCCGACGCAGGAGCGCCGGGCACCGATATCGTATCTTACTGGGCCAACAAACGCGCCGGGATGGTCAGGCCCGCTTCCTGAAAATACCGGGCGGCACCGGGATGCAGGGGCATCGGCAGGCCGGCAAGTGCGCTTTCCAGAGACATTGCCTCGGTCGCCTTGTGGATGGCGTTGAGGAAGGGCAGGTTCTCGTAGATGGTTTTCGTGATCTGGTAGACGGCGTCCTCGTCAACATCGGCCCGTACAGCCAGGAAGTTCGGCTGAGCGATGGTCTGCAGGTCTTTCTCCTGGCCGGGATAAGATCCCGCCTTGATGATATACGGTGTCCAGAGTTCGAGACCGCCGTCGGCTTTGACAACCTGTTCGTCGGTGAACTCGAGTTGTTTGATATTGTCTCCCATGGCGGCAAAGGCCTGGGTGACGGCACCGGCGGGAACTCCCGCCGGGGTGCTCATGCCGAC
>JAZBPM010000069.1:0-3180 GCA_036351615.1 Desulfofustis sp. | reverse complement strand
GGTCTCCCGGTAGAATGAGAGGTTTCTATGAAAATCGGCGGGACAGGTTTTAACATGTCCCCCGCTAACTTTAATGGAGGTTATGGTCTTTGCTGTCCGGAGGCGTCAACAACCTGCAGATCAACCCTAGTCCCGGTGCCGTCTTCGATAATGCGTTGTTTCTCAGGATCGCCGGCGGTCACCCGGCCGGGATCGATGCCGAGCTCGTCGACCAGATAACGCAGCACCGTTTGTTCCCGATCGGCGGCCAGTGTGGCCAGCATATCGTCATTAACCGAGACCGGCTGGGGGGGCAGCGGTGTGAACGGTTCATCGGACGGTTCGATATTCGTCTCCTGGACCGATTGGCTCTGGTCGGCTTGTTGCTGCTGTAGCCGTTCGGCCCGTTTTTCCTCCTGCTCGCGGCGCCATTGCTCGGTCAACCGGCGGTTCTCTTCGTCGACACGGAGCTGTTCCTGCCGGGTCAACTCCGCCAACACTGCCGGAGCATCGGCGTTACGATCGGCAAAGCCGACCAGCTTCAGGCCGATCAGCGGGTGGGCCGCCAGCAACTCGCTGTAGCGGTTGAGGCGCTCGCGCCCGGCCCCGGTCAGCTGGGTCGTGCCCGACTGAAAAAGGACATCGTGCTGGCCGACCAGATCCTTGAACTCCTCGCCGGCAAGCAGCAGTGGATCGATGGCCGCCTTGATCGACAGGGTCGCATAATGGGCGATGGCCTCCGCCAGCACGCCGTTACCGGATAAATTGCTGCTGTCGGCAGAAAAGCTGGTTTGCCCATCACGATCGCTGATTAGCGCCAGCGCCACCGCGGCTGGAGTGTCCGGCCGGGCCGGCGCCAGTCCGGTGATGACGATGTCGGCCTGCTCTCGGCCGTTGGTGCCTTGCCAGGAGGCGGAAAAAGAGAGGCGTGCCGTTGCTTCGTCGATGGCCAGATCGCTGATCCGTTGGCTGATCTGGGGCCCAAACAGCTCGAGCGGCAGAGACGGGATGATGACCCCGGCGGTGACGGTGGCAGGCTTCTGCAACAGCCGGCCTTCGCCTTCAACGGTCCACGGATGGCCGGCGAGCGTGCCCTGTAGCCGGAAGGCGCCATTTTGTTCGGCGGCGGGGTAGACAAGTTGTTCGAGCAGGCCGGAGATACCGGTCAACTCGAGTTGCAGCGACGGCGAGATCCTCTCGTCATGATAGGAGATGATCCCGTCCTGCCAGCTGACGGTGTCGATGGCCAGGGAAAAGCTGTCGCCGGGAGCGCTGTTGCCGCCCGCGTCGCTCTTCTGCTCGGGCAGCAGCAGTCGGCGGAGGAAGACGGCCGCCTGCTCGGCGGGATTGGCGTCGCCTGCACGGCGCCGCCAGGTCCACTCCGGCCGGGACAACCGGATCTCGCCGATCGTCAGCCGCCGTTTGTCGGCCGACCAGCTAAACTCGGAGAAGTCGGTGGCGGCGGCCTGCCATGGCTGCGACTCGCCGCCGTTGATGACCACCTCGCGGGCGCTGAGTTCACCGCTGAACGCCTGCTCCGGATAGCGAAAGGTTCCTTTGGCTGAAAGCGTAGCGGCGCCGTTGAGCAGCGTTTCCGAATCGGTAAACCAGGACAGCAGCTGCCGGGGGCGGACCCCGTCGGCGGCGAGTTGCGCGGAGATGGTCACCGGGGTAATGCGCAGGATTCCCTTGGCCTTGATTGTGCCGGCATCGCCCTGCCGGGCGGAAAAGACAAAATTGTCTTCTTTCACCTCTTTTTGTTCGAGCTTGTTGGCCTGCAGGAGTACGTCCCTGAGATCGAGAATGGCATTTTTTTCTGTTTCGTCAAGCACCTTCACCGTACCGGAGAAATCAAAGCCGTGCAGGATGAACTGGTCCGGCCGGCTGGCAAACAGACCAAACAGGTGGGGAAGCTGCCGCCGATCCATGACCACGGTGCTGTTGGGCAGGAAAACGTTGCCGAAATCGGTTACGCCGTCAATCCTGCCGACCGGCTCGCAGCGCAGGGTCGGGGTACGCAGCCAGACCACGCCCCGTTCCTTGACCTGCAGCTCCTTGATGGTCAGCGTCGTTTCTTCCAGGGAGTAGGCAAGGGCCTGGTCTTTCTGGTCCGATAGGGAGAGACTCAACCGGCCGTTGATGTCGATGGCACCGGCGATATCGTTTGGCGTTCGACCGAGAAACGGGGCGATGCGGGCGGCCGGTATGTCGCCGAGCTGCAGGGTGCCGCCAGGCTGGTTGCCGTCGAAGAAGCCGCCCTGCCAGGTAAAGGTGGCCGGCGACCGGCTGTCCTGGCCACTGATCCGAAAACTGCCGGCGGCGCTGTCGCCGGCAGGCGTCTCGTTGGCGAAGTCGCGGATACTCAGTTGGATGTCCTGCCAAGCCACCACCGGTTTTTCTTTCCCCGGCTCGTCGACGGCATAGCTGGCGTCATCGGCGATCAGCAGTTTGATACGCAGCGCCGGGATGGCCTGGTAGAGCGTGCTGTCGGCGGCGGGCCGCCTGGTCATCGGTACAAGTGCCGCCAGGGTTTCCCGCGACAGGGTGCCGCTGCCGATCACCGCCGGTTCCCGGAGCAATACGCTGCTCAGCAGAAGTGAGCGTGACAGCGGCTCGAAGGCGCCTTCAAGCCGAGCCGACGGGATGTGCACGGTCAGTTTGTCGTCCCGGGATTGGACCTTCAGGTCGCTGGCGGTCAGATCGAAACCGACCTGGAGCCGGTTGCCCTGCTGATCCGTTTCGGCAAAGGAGATGAGCAGGGTGCCGGTGGCCGTGCCGTCGCTGAAGCGAATCGGCAGTTCGACCGGCAGGTAGTCGGAGTAGCGGGGAATGTCTATATCGTTGAGGTCGACGCTGATTTCGGTCGCGCCGTCAGGATCACTACCGTCCAGTCCGGTATCACCGGTCAGGGTGATCGGACTGCCGTTGATCACCGCCGAAAAGCGGGGCTGGAGATAGGTTTTGGCCTGATAGGAAAAATTGGACAGGGCCGGCAGGGTCAGCGTGATCTGATCGATCAGGTGCTCGCTGCCGGCGTGGTGGTCTTCGACGGTGACCCGAGAATCGCTGACGCTGATATTGTTAAGCGCAAAGAAAAACGGCAGTTCGGCAAAGTCTATGATGTCCGAGTGATCCGGGGCCTTGGCGCCATGTAGCAGCGGGGCGATATTGTATGTCTTGTCCTGTCGGCGGACGATACTC
>JAZBPM010000068.1:0-38063 GCA_036351615.1 Desulfofustis sp. | reverse complement strand
GACCCTAACCGTTCATGGTGGCTTTCTTCATGTTTTTCTCAAAAAAAGATCTGAAACATGTCTAGTTTTGAAAAAACGTCGCTTCTGAGAAATACCTGGGCACAATTCAATGGAATTCGAAAAATCGGACAAAAAGGTCTTGAGTGGTAGGTCAATCCCGTTTATAACGGAACGACCTACAGGGAGGTGATCCGTGCCGATCCAAAACGTTCCGACAATTATCGCTGTGGCTAACCAGAAGGGCGGCGTTGGAAAAACAACAACAGCAGTCAACCTTTCCTGCGCACTTGCCTTGCTTGGGAAAGCCGTCCTTATAATCGATTCCGATCCTCAAGGCAACGCGTCCAGCGGTGTTGGTATCAGACCGGGCAAGACGGAGCGTCACCTTTACCAAACTCTCTGCGGCGAAACACCTGCAGACGAGGTCGTTAGAGATACAGAGGTAACCAATCTTTCGATTATCCCGGCAACTATTGACCTTGTGGCCGCTGAGCTCGAGCTTATCAACGAGGACCACCGGGAGCGATTTCTTAAGAATACCATTGAGTCACTAACGGGTTCCTTCGATTATATCTTTATCGATTGCCCTCCATCCCTTGGCTTGCTCACCGTCAATGCCTTGACGGCCGCGCATGCCGTGTTGATTCCTATGCAATGTGAATACTTTGCAATGGAAGGACTGGCTCAATTGATAAACACGATCAGGTCGGTAAAAAAGTCATTTAATCCCGATCTATTCATTGCCGGTTTGTTGCTCACCATGTTTGATACACGCAACAAGCTCTCTCACCAGGTTTCCTCTGAAATATCTCATCATTTCGCTGATCAGGTTTTCAATACCATTATTCCGCGGAATGTCAGGCTCAGTGAATGCCCAAGCCACGGCCAAACGATTATGCAGTACGATCAAAAATCCACGGGAGCTGCAGCTTATACGGCCCTTGCCAATGAATTTCTACAGAGACAGAGGTGATTTCGCCGTGGCTAAAACAACCGGACTTGGACAAGGGGTAAGTGCACTCTTTGGAGACAGCCCCGACGATGAACGATTTTTTGAATGCGATATCGAACTAATTGTTCCAAATAAGCATCAGCCCCGTTTCGTCTTTGACGAAGCAGGCCTTGAAGAGCTTGCCGACTCGATTAGAGAGAAGGGGATTATACAGCCTCTCATTGTTTCAAAGGTCTCTGCTAATAAGTATACGCTGATCGCCGGTGAGAGAAGACTTCGTGCTTCTAAAATCGTCGGTTTGAAGACCGTCCCGGTTGTTGTTCAAAATGTTGGGGATGAAGATGCCTTTCTTGAATTAGCTCTCATTGAAAATATTCAGAGAACGGACTTGAACCCTCTTGAAGAGGCAGAAGCATACAAGAAGCTTATTGACCGTTTTGGTTACACCCAGGAACAAACCGCTCAAAAAGTCGGAAAAAAACGCTCGACAATCACTAATTCGCTTCGGCTCCTGTTACTTCCCGATTACATCCGCGACGATGTCGTTTCCGGTTTGTTAAGCGAGGGTCATGCTCGCTCGCTGTTGCGAATCGTGGATAATCCAGCAGCCCTCAAAGAAATTCGAGACCAGATTGTCTCAAAACATTTATCTGTCCGACAGGTTGAAAGTCTCATACGCAAGTATAAGAAGCCGAAACAACACGAGAATGTTGCAGCAGTTCAACAGGACATTGTTGAACAGGAAATTTCTGATAGCTATTGTAAAGCGTTGGCTACACAAATAACCAATAAACTGAACTCTCGGGTCGTTATTAACCGTAACGGTAATCGAGGAAAGATTGAAATAGAATATTACTCTCTGGATGACCTGGAACGTCTGGTGAGTGTTCTCACCTCGGACTCCTGATGAAGTATTATCATATGTCGTAATCCATTATCCTATTATCTATTTTGCTATGCTGAATCGCGCTTTCTCTCTCTCTTTGTTTTTGTTCATTGTCTTTCTTTTCATCCTTACCCCTGTACTTGCCAGCGCGGAAATGGTCAGCGTCTCCGGGGATGATGTCAACCTGAGAAGTGGTCCGGGAACCACCTATTCCGTAAAATGGCGATACGGCTCCGGTTTTCCTTTGCGAGTAGTTGACAAAAAAGGAGAGTGGCTCAAAGTAGAGGACTTTGAGAGTGATACCGGATGGTTACATCGGTCCCTGGTTAAAAATACAGGTTTTATGATTGTTAAAGCCAACAAAGATTCAGACGAGCGAATCAATATTAGGAGCGGACCGGGTACACAGTATAAAATTGTTGGCATGGCCCATTACGGCGTTGTCTTTAAAACAATCAAACAACAACAGGGATGGGCCCACGTCCGCCATGAAAGTGGCTTAGAAGGGTGGATTAAACGAACCCTGCTCTGGGGCTTTTAAACTTACGCTATTTGTGTTTTGTGGGAAGGCGCAGCCAACCGCTTTCATGAGCGGCTAACATCTCTTCAGGCAGATTTGGCGGAGAGAGAGGGATTCGAACCCTCGGTGGAGTTTAACCCCCACACTCGCTTAGCAGGCGAGCACCATCGGCCAGCTCGGTCATCTCTCCGTTCGTCTCTGGCGGAGGGAGTAGGATTCGAACCCACGGTACTTTCGTACAACGGTTTTCAAGACCGCCGCCTTAAACCACTCGGCCATCCCTCCGAAGGATTTTCCTTGTACCATCTCGAAATATTTCTGTCAATATTATGTCATTGCCAGACGGCGCGAAAAGCGATATGGTACATTTTTGTAACACCAATCGTGTTATTTCAAACAATCTTGCTATTATTTTCCTGTTATTATCATGGATGAAGTCCGATTTTCCGATAGTCATTTACAAGACTTGACCTGTCTTTATGAGATAACCAAAGAACTTGCATCTTCTTTTGTGCTCAACGAATGCCTTGCAAAGGCCATGTCGTATCTATCAGACATAAAGTCAATGGAGAATGGCACGGTAACCATCGTCAACCCGATAACCGGAAAACTGGAAATCGAAGTTGCTCACGGCATCACTGATGAGGCAAAAAAACGAGGAAAGTACCGGATTGGTGAAGGGATCACAGGCCGAGTAGTCGCCTCCGGCGAGCCGATCATTGTTCCCCATATCTCGGAAGAACCCCTCTTTTTGAACCGAACACGCTCCAGGGGAGAGAAGGTAGACCCGAACCGCTCATTTTTGTGTGTTCCCATTAAAGACGGTAAACAGGTCATCGGTGCATTGAGTGTAGATCGCATCTATGAAAATGGCTTTGGCGACCAGGCAACCAAAGATCTCCAATTCCTTACCGTTTTATCCAGCATTATCGCTCAAACCGTTCGCCGGATTCAGATCGTCAATGAGGAAAAAGAGAGCCTGCTAACTGAAAATCTTAAACTTAAAAGAGAACTTTCTGAAAAAAACCGGATAAATGACATCATCGGTAACTCGAGTCGAATGCAGGATGTATTCGAAATGGTACATCGAGTCGTCGATTCAAATGCAACAGTCCTGCTTCGTGGTGAGTCGGGCACCGGTAAAACCCTCGTTGCAAAAGCATTGCACTACAACGGGAAAAGAAAGGATCGTCCGTTTGTCGCCGTTAATTGTTCCGCGCTACCGGAAACCTTGCTGGAAAGCGAGTTGTTCGGACATGAAAAAGGTGCGTTTACCGGAGCTCATGAACGAAAAATTGGTCGTTTTGAGCAGGCGGAGGGTGGAACACTCTTTCTCGATGAGATCGGTGAAATCAGCCATTCAGTTCAAATAAAACTACTTGGTGTCGTCCAGGAACGATGTTTTCAACGTCTTGGTTCAACAAAGTCTATCATCTGCGACGTACGACTTGTTGCGGCAACGAATCGAGATCTTGAAAAGGCGGTTTCCAGCGGTGCTTTTCGGGAAGATCTCTACTATCGTCTCAACGTTTTTCCGATTTATTTACCGCCATTGCGCAAGCGAAGAACTGACATTCTTCTCCTTGCGGAGTTTTTTCTTGATAAATTTTCCCGGGAAAACAACAAATCTATTAAAAGGATTTCTACCTCCGCCATTGACCTTTTGATCCAGTACCATTGGCCAGGCAATGTCAGGGAATTGCAAAACTGCATAGAACGGGCTGTGCTCATCTGCGACGAAGATGCCATCAAAGGAATACACCTTCCGCCAACTCTGCAGGTATCAGAACCGAATAAAAACGGTAAACCTCTATCGTTTGCCAGTGCTGTGGAAAACTTTGAGAAAGAATTGATAATTGATGCTCTTAAGAAAAATAATGGTAATCAAACAAAAACAGCTAAATACCTCGATACGAGTCTTCGCATAATAAACTATAAAATTCATCAATATGATATCGACGCCAAGAAATATAAGGTATGAAGATCATCTTGAAAAACTGTCGGTTTGTCAAACCTCTCGTTGCGCTATCTAAAGATATCCATAATATGTCGCGCCAATTCTCTGGAGGTATCAATCTGTCGCCCCCTTTTTTTATGAAATTTGTGGTTTTTTAAGTACTCTAAAAATCTCGATGAATTATAATTGTCTTTCGTTTTTGATTTTCTGCCAAGTATCTATATTATTGCAGAGGTTTGCTCGGTTCTTTTGGCATCAAACGTTCTTCCACTTCCGCCAACGATTTGCAAGGCGAACCACTTCGTGTATCGCTCCATCTCGGTGATCGGCAATGACCCTCTTTCTCCATGTCTGTTGTGCTCCTTGCCTTCTCTATCCCGCTAGAGTACTCGCCGATCGGCAGATACCGTTCACCTGCTTTTTTTTTAACCCTAATATTCACCCGTTCAAAGAGTTTAAAAAGAGGCTCGACACCTTTGTTTCTCTCGCCGAAAGTCGCCAATACCCGTATGTTCTTGAACGCGATTACGGTTTGAGATCGTTTCTACGAGCCGTCGTCTTTCAAGAACAAAGACGCTGCACCATCTGCTATCACACCCGCTTGGAAAAGACCTGTCAGCGCGCCGCTGCGCATGATTTCACGGCGGTATCAACAACACTTCTTTATAGTAAATATCAACGCCACGAGGAGCTTAAAAACCAAGCGGAGCGATTCGCAAAACAGTATCATCTCACCTTTTACTACCATGATTTCAGGTCTGGCTGGCAACATGGAATAGACGAATCACGTTCCCTCGGTTTATACCGTCAGCCCTATTGTGGCTGCATCTACAGTGAGCAGGAACGCTACGACAACAGGTTGAAGAAACAGATCAGAAAAAAAGAGGTTTCTAATGTTTAATATTATCGTTTTGGCCACGTCGAACAAGAACAAGGTTCGCGAAATTCAACACGTCCTTAAAGAGTTCCCGGTAGAAATAAAAAGCTTATCCGATTTCGGCCCCCTTCCAGGAGTAGTCGAAGATGGTGAGACATTTGATGATAATGCCTATAAAAAGGCACTTCATTATTCTAAAGTACTTGGCCTGCCGGCGATGGCAGACGATTCCGGACTTGTCGTTGCATCCCTTGGTGGAAAACCTGGTGTTTTTTCGGCTCGCTACGCTGGTGAAAACGCTACAGACGAAGAAAATTGCAAAAAACTCCTGCTGGAACTCGGTACCCAGCAGGACAGAACAGCCGCTTTTGTCTGTGTACTGTCTATCGCAGTCCCCTCCGGCCCGGCCTTGACCTACGAAGCATCCTGCGAGGGTGTCATCCTCGACCACCCCAGAGGTACCGGCGGCTTTGGCTATGATCCGTTGTTTTTCTTCGAACCGTTGGGCAAAACGTTTGCAGAGTTAACCCTAGAAGAAAAAAACATGGTCAGTCACCGGGGAAAAGTACTGGCTGAACTATCTATGGAGTTTCCTAAAGTAATGCAGTGGATTGAGACGAGAATGAGAGAGTTAATGCCGCCACAACCGGATCATAGTGAATTTGAGGGCAATGATTGGTCTGATTGAGGTTACTGCTCGTTTGCGGACTAATATTTTCGCGATCCGCTTTCTGTCAGGCTTTATCGATCATCTTTGCAAGCCCGTTAATAGCACCTGACAAACATGTCGTTTCGCCTAAACTCCTCGTTGCACAACGTTACATTTTTGTCCTCTGAATTTCATGCATATACCGGTGATGCCTTTTTCTTGCGAACCTCGATCTTGGACGCAATTCCGCACTTTTCAAGCTTCTCGTATACTGCATTTTTTATTCTTGCTTGAGGTCGCGATCGAGTAGGTCTTTAACTGCAGTGGCGCAATCCTTTCCTTCATAGATGATCTGATAAACCTGTTCCAATATTGGCATTTCTATCCGAAGACGCTGTGCCAATCGATAAACCGATTTGGTCGTCTTTACACCTTCTGCTACCATCGACATATCTTTTAGAACTTCATCGATACTCTTGCCTTTTCCCAGCTCCAAGCCGACGTGTCGATTCCGACTCAACGCACCGGTACAGGTCAGCACCAAATCACCGAGTCCGCTCAGTCCGTAAAACGTCTTTTCTTCTGCACCAAGTGCTTTTCCGAGACGAGTCATCTCGGCCAGCCCACGGGTTATCAAGGCAGCCCGGGCGTTGCTTCCGAACGCAAGTCCGTCACAGATTCCTGCAGCAATGGCGATGATATTTTTTAAGGCGGCACTGATTTCCAGGCCGATTACATCATGGCTGGTGTAAACGCGAAAATAATCCGTGCTAAAGAGATCCTGTAGCCCTTTGGCAACCTCTTCGTCTGTGCTTCCTATGGTAATTGCCGTAGGTACTTTGGCGGCTACCTCCCGGGCAAAAGAGGGTCCCGAGAGTATCGCTGTTTGGGCTCTTTGATGACGGCTTTCCAGACAGTCCTGCATGACCTGGTTCATCGTCTGCAAGGATTCGTTTTCTATTCCCTTGGTGGCGGAAACAAAGATCGGCATTCTGCCGCTGACAGGTATCAGCTGGTCAAGGATCTTATTAAAAGTTTCCCGATAAACATGAGAAGGAACAACGATACATATGACCGTCGCCGTTGCGATCGCTTCTTTTATCGATGGGCAAAACTTGAGATTTTCCGGAAGTAAAAACCCCGGCAAGTATTGTTTGTTTTCATGGTGGATCTGAATTTTTTGTAAGTGGTCGTAACGGTGCCCCCATAGTCTCGTTTCAATACCCTTTTCAGACAGAAGGCGTGCGAGCGCTGTACCCCATGACCCTGCCCCAATTACTGTTGCGACAGGTTTTTCGTTAGAAATTTTCGTCATTTTGCTCGTCATCTTCCGCTTCACGTTCAACTACATCCATTCCAACAACCCGTTCTCCTTCTTCCAGGTTTATTAAGCGGACACCCTGGGTTGTTCTTCCGATAACCCGCATATCTGTCGCCGGCATACGGATCATTTTCCCCGAATCGGCGATCAAGATAATCTCCTGGTCATCGTCCACTATTTGACTGCCAATAATATCGCCATTTCGATCACTTGGCCGAATTGCCAGAATACCTTTTCCACCACGTCGTTGCAGGCGGTAATCGCCAATAAAACTGCGCTTTCCATATCCGTTGGCAGTGACAGTGAGAATGGTTTTTTCACTGCCCTCTTCTAGTACATTGGCCCCAACCAGGTAATCGCCGGACATGAGCGTCATCCCCTTTACCCCGGCGGCTGTCCTTCCCATTTCACGAATATCGGTTTCTTTGAAGTGAATGGATATTCCGCGACGAGATATCATAAAAATGGTGTCATTTCCATTCAACACGTGGGCACTGATAATCTCGTCCCAATCGTTGATAGTCAGCGCCCGCTTACCTTTTCTCAGCGGTCTGCTAAATTCCAGTAAACTGGTTTTTTTCACCCGTCCAAGCTTGGTAACCATCAAAATACTTTTGGTTCCGTTATCGTTGTCAAAAGAAGAAATGGGTAGAATTGCTGCCACTTTTTCTCCTTCAGTCAATTCAAGAAGGTTGACGATAGCCTTCCCCCTGGCAGAGCGTCCAACCAAAGGTAGTTGATAGACTTTCCTCCAAAAAACTTTTCCGTAGTTGGTGAAAAAAAGAAATGTGTCGAGCGTCGAAGCAACATAAATGTGCGAAACAAAGTCTTCGTCAATATTTGTTACTCCACGAACCCCCTTACCACCACGGCTCTGTGATCGATAAAGGCTGACCGGGTTACGTTTGATGTAGCCGGAATGAGTGACGGTTACCGCCATAAATTCGGGAGAAATAAGATCCTCCGGAAGAATTTCATCAACCGCATCGACTATTTCAGTTCTTCTCTCGTCTCCATAGGTCTCTTTTATTTCGACAAATTCAGACTTAATCAGGGCCATGATCAGAGACTCGTCAGCAAGAAGCTCTTTGAGTCTTGATATTTCCTTTAAAATCGAAGCATACTCTTCTACTATTTTCTCGCGTTCCAGACCCGTTAAACGCTGCAGACGCATGTCGAGGATGGTCTGGGCCTGGATCTCTGTTAATTGGTAGCGGGCAATCAGTTGTTCCTTCGCCTCGGTCGGGTTACGTGCTGCTTTTATAAGATTTACAACATCGTCAAGGTTGCTGATTGCAACATTAAGCCCTTCCAGAATGTGGGCCCGTTCTTCAGCTTTCTTTAATTCAAAGGCGGTACGTCTATAGACAACCGCTTTTCGATGTTGGATAAAGTATTCCAGCATCTGCTTAAGATTGAGTACTTCCGGTCGATTATTGACAATAGCAAGAAAAATGATGCCGAAAGATCTCTGCATCGGCGTCATTTTGTAAAGTTGATTGATAACAACTTCCGCCATTTCATCCTTTTTCAACTCCATAACGATGCGCAGACCCTGTCTGTCCGATTCGTCACGGATCTCTGAAATAGCCGTCAATTTTTTTTCTTTGATCAACTCCGCAATTTTCTCTACGAGCACTGCCTTGTTTTGTTGATAGGGAATCTCTTCAACGATAATGTTTTCCCTGCGGCCATTATCAACCTTTTCAATTGAGGTTTTAGCCCTCATTACGATAACGCCTTTCCCGGTTTCATAGGCTTCTCTAATGCCGGCTCGCCCACAAATCAGCCCACCGGTTGGGAAATCAGGCCCGGGGATAATGCTGAATAACTGATGAACTGTCATGTTGGGGTCGTCAATCAACGCGATGAGTGCATCAATGACCTCAGTTAAATTATGTGGCGGGATATTGGTTGCCATCCCGACAGCAATACCGGAGGACCCGTTAACCAGCAGATTTGGGATTTTGCTGGGCATAACCGATGGTTCCAGTAAAGAATTGTCATAATTTTGAATGTAGTCGATCGTCTCCTTCTCGAGGTCAGCCACGATTTCCCTGTCGATCCGGGTCATCCTTGCCTCGGTATACCGCATCGCAGCGGCCGAATCGCCATCGAGTGAACCGAAGTTGCCTTGTCCATCGACGAGCGGGTACCTCATGGAAAAAGGCTGTGCCATGCGAACCAGGGTGTCGTAGGCGGCCGTGTCTCCATGTGGGTGATATTTACCGATCACATCACCGACGATTCTTGCCGATTTGACATAGGGTCTATTAAAGAAAACACCGAGTTCACGCATGGCAAAAAGAACGCGTCGGTGAACAGGCTTCAAGCCGTCACGAACATCGGGCAAAGCCCTTCCGACGATGACGCTCATGGCATAGTCAAGGTAGGATTTCTTTAATTCTTTTTCGATTGAGATCGTCGGCTGTTCGCCTGTGCTCAGCAGTGTGTCATTCATTATTTTCAATAGGATGTTTTAGGATAAAGAAGCTCACCAGGTCCCGCCATTGACGGTGGCTGAGTTTAGGGGAACTTGAGGAAATCGGAATTTCGTTCAAGATCGAGGCGCGCAAGAAAATTTTACCGCAGGCATATACATGAGATATTCCGAGGATAAAATTTGATTGCGCAACGATGATATTGGGCGAAATGACAATTTTTCAAGGTTCCCTTTAGATATCGAGTTCCGTTACTTCCAGGGCGTGATTCTGAATAAATTCTCTCCGGGGTTCAACCTTATCCCCCATTAGGGTGGTAAACATTTCATCCGCCTCTTCAGCATCCTGGATCTGTACCTGAAGCAACCTTCTGTTGCTGGGATTCATTGTTGTTTCCCATAACTGGTTCGGGTTCATCTCACCGAGCCCCTTATATCGCTGCAAATGACTTCCCTTAAAGGATTCATTTCGAACGATTTCAATCATTTCTTTCCAATTTCGAGCCTGTTTTTCAGTTCCGCCATCTTCTTTTCCCTTTTCCCTGATGGAAAAGGTTTTATCGAGTAATTCACTGATTGACTCAAAGAGATGCAATGCCGAACGATACTCGTTAATCAGAGGAATTTGCGGACCAATCGTAGTTGTAACCTGAGCTTTATCTTTCAGCGCCACGTCGAGTTCATAACAATCGGCTCTCCAGCGGCAAGCCCTTATTGCACCCACTATCATGGTCTTGTCAGCTGATAGATTTTCTGAAATTTCTTCAACGAATTCTTTCTCGGTAAATTGGTCGGCCTTCCGAATTCCTTTCTCCAGCATATAAACGAGAAGCGCTTCAGTGATATTCATTCGTTCGAGGAAAGCGACAATTCTCTCAAAAACAGACAATTTCCTGAGAGTTTCAACCAATTGATCGTCTGTAAAGGTATATTTATCCCGGTTATTTACTATAACGCTCACCTTCTGGCTTGCCTGAGTAAACAAGTAATTATTGAGTTGGTCTTCATCGAGGAAGTATTGTTCGCTCTTGCCTTTACCTATTCTGAATAATGGCGGCTGACCTATATAGACATGCCCGCCTTGGATCAATGGCAGCATTTGCCTATAAAAAAATGTGAGCAGCAAAGTTCTTATATGTGCACCGTCTACATCGGCGTCGGTCATGATAATGATTTTGTGATATCGGAGCCGTTCAGGATCAAAATCATCTTTTCCGATGCCACATCCAAGAGCTGCAATCAATTGCTTGATTTCTTCACTATTGAGAATTTTATCGAACCGGGCCTTTTCGACATTCATAATCTTGCCGCGGAGGGGTAAAATCGCTTGGATAGCACGATCTCTGCCCTGTTTTGCGGAACCGCCGGCAGAATCACCCTCAACAATAAAAATTTCGCGTTTTTTTGGATCTTTCTCCTGACACTCTGCGAGTTTTCCGGCCATAAGCAGACTCGTAGATCCCTTTTTCCGTGAAAGATCCCGCGCCTTTTTTGCCGCCTCTCTGGCCCGAGCGGCATCTACTACCTTTGATAGAATTCTTTTAGCAATACTTGGGTTTTGTTCGAGAAAAATAGTCAACTTATCGTTGCAGATAGATTCGACGATCCACTTGACTTCAGAATTGCCTAATTTGGTTTTGGTTTGACCTTCGAACTGCGGATTGGGTACCCGAACTGAGATGACACAGGTAAGCCCTTCACGGACATCATCGCCGCCCATCTTTTCCTTAAGGTTTTTAGGGACAATATCATCACTGGCATATCTATTGATACACTTGGTCAGGGCAGCACGAAAGCCGGCCACGTGTGTTCCTCCTTCCCGAGTGTTGATATTGTTGACGAAGGAGAAAAGCCGTTCTGAATAGCCGTCGAAATATTGAAAGGATATTTCAACCTCAACCATATCTTTTTCGCCGGTCAGAAAAATGGGGTCGCCGAAAACCGGTGTTCTATTGCGGTTGAGCCACTGCACATAGGATATGACGCCGCCCGATGCATGAAACTTGTCTTCTTCACCGCTCCGCTCGTCTTTTAAATATAAGCGCACGTCTTTATTAAGAAATGCAAGTTCGCGAAGTCGGCTTTTCACCGTTTCGTAATCATAGACCCTGGTTTCAGTGAAAATCTGCGGGTCTGCTTTGAAAAGGATGGTCGTTCCTGTCTTTTCGCTTGTTCCGACGATTTCAAGTTCACTTACTTTTTGTCCGTATCGATAAGACTGTCTATAAATTTTCCCATCACGCCGTACTTCGGCAACAGCTTCTTCAGACAGGGCGTTAACCACCGATACACCGACTCCGTGCAAGCCTCCCGATACCTTGTAGGAGGAATGATCGAATTTTCCACCTGCATGCAATGTAGTCATGACCAATTCCAGAGCAGGTACCTTTTCGGTCGGATGAATGTCAACAGGGATACCGCGCCCATCATCTTCGACTCTAACTGAATTATCCTCGAGAATGGTTACGCGAATTCTTTGACAATAGCCGGCAAGTGCCTCGTCTATACTGTTATCGACAACTTCCCATATAAGGTGGTGTAGCCCCTCGACGGCGGTATTGCCTATATACATGGAAGGTCTCTTACGAACCGCTTCCAACCCGTCCAAAACTTTGATTTGTCCGGCATCGTAACTACTGGGTTTTTCTTCTATCACGCTTTTTTTCCCTTTTCTTAACGAGCTGTTATCTTTTTTACTGAAAGGTTTAATACGTTTGAGTCCACGGGACTGGCTGAACAATGAGCGCTTTTTTAACAGCGAAGTCGGCTGGTGGCTCCGTTTGCATGGCCACGTTGAAAAATGTGTATACCAATCAACCTTTTTTGTTAGAAGAGGAGTTTTTTTTCTGTTAAATCAGCCGCATAGCACTGTTGTTCATCGTGCTTTGAACGGACATTCCTTTTAGTGATATACTATCTTCTGAAATTCTCCTCTATAATTGCATCGGCATGATGATGCTGGTGAAACCTTTATCCAGTGCCGATCTCATCAAACAAGGGCTGTTCTCTGAATTGATGTACGCCTCCACCTCTTCACATTCCATTACCTGCAGGGTCTCGATGAAGTAACGACAATTAAAACCCAGGGTGAGGGGATCACCGTCGTAAGTTACTTTCAATTCATCTTTAGCGTTGCCAATATCGGCATTTTGAGAAGAAAGCACCATCGTTTCTCCTTCTATCCGCAATTGAATGGTATGAAAGACGTCTTCGGTGAAAAGATTTATCCGCTTCAGGGATTCAAGGAACAGCAGTCTGTTTATTTTTATACAATTATCCATTGGAACTGCTTGAACGATAGCGCGGTAGTGGGGGAACTCTCCATGTTTTAAACGAACCACCATAACCGCCCGCTTGTCCTTGACAACGAGTTGTTTTCGGCTGAAGGAAACATCGATGGTATCTCTGTTTTCGCAGAACTTCCGCAATTCCTGTATTCCCTTCTTCGGGATCAGAGTAATATCCTCTATCCCGAGATGATCGACGTCGACAGCAACATCTTTCTCCATTATGGAGAGGCGATGCCCATCCGAAGAAATCATGCGAAGGTATGATACGGAGTCAATTTTTTCTTTTTCGATAAGGACAGAAGTCAGCGAATAAATATTCTCTTGCTCGCCGGCTATTGAGAAAATTACCTTGTCTATTAGATCGAGAAAAACAGGTGCTTCCAAAGGAACAAAACCTTCTTCATCGTACTCGGGAAAGGCGGGGTACTCCTCGCTCTGAATACCTGCGAGATTGTAAACGCTTTTTCCGGCAAAGATAGTAACCCAACTGTTCTCCGTCTCTTCTATTATCAGGGAAGATGAACCTGATTCTCTGACGATCTCATATATTTTTTTTGATGGCAGCGTCAAAGACCCGATGGCATCCACTTCCGCAGGCACAAATATCTGCAAACCGACTTCCAGATCCGTCCCGGTTAAAACAAGGCCATTCGTCGTAGCCTCTATCAGAATATTGGATAAAATAGCCAGCGTACCTCTTTTGTTTGTCACGTTTTGCAACACTGACAATCCTTCAATGAAGTCATCCTTCTGGACGGTGCATTTCAGGCTCATGTCTATTCCCTTATCTTTTATAATTTTTTTTTGTTATTACAAAGGACGTTGATCTGTTTAAAATTTATACAAATTATTGTAATAATTATATTTTTTATTGATAATGGGGAGTGTAAAAAAAAGTGGTTTTTGTTCAAAGCGCCTTGTAAACAAGACTTTCAGCCAAGTTTTCACACGATATATACACGACGTGTTGATCGCTTGTTGAAAAGCGGGAAAGATAATTTTTTTCTTACATCAGAATGCCTTGCCAACTTCGCCCTTAATCTAGTGGAAAAGTAGAAAAATATCAATAAAATAATCAATTATTGAAGATGAATAAGGAAGATAAAGAAGCTTTTCGGAAAATACTCCGTGAAAAGATTTTAAGTTATTATAATCAAAATGTTTTTTCGGCTGCTAGCTTTTCTCTTTGCTACCGAAACAGTGAAAAAAATCAATTAAACAGAATAACTGTTGAATATAATGGAAATAATGGAAAATTTTCAGATCAAGCGAGAACGATATTTGATCTGGCTTCACTGACGAAACCGCTGGTAACGCTTCTCTGTCTGCTTCACCTGATCGATAAAGGAACATTGAAGTGGAGTGATAGGGTGAAAAACGTTTTTCAAACAGGGTGGAGTGAATCTCTTTCGCGAGTCAATATCGAAATGCTGGTTAGGCATTCATCGGGGCTGCCGGCTCATCGTGACTATTGGAAAGATTTATCCGGGGTTACGCCGAAACGGAGGAAAGAGTGGCTTCTTGGTGAAATTTTAAGGGAAACGGTCGACCTCCATTCGTGTGGTACCGTTGAGTATAGTGATTTGGGATATATGTTGTTAGGATTTGTCGTCGAAACAGTAACGGGACAATCTCTTGATACCTTTTGGTCGACAACGATAGCGAGAACGTTGGGACTTGAGGATGAACTTTTTTTCAGCACTGGGCACAGGCACACAGAGAAAATCTATGCACCAACCGGTCTTTGTGGGACGACCAGACAACAACTGGCGGGTAGAGTTCATGATGACAATTGCCGCTTGTTGGGTGGCGTTTGCGGCCATGCAGGTTTGTTCGGAACATCGTCAGCTGTACTGCGGCTGACAGAAGAACTGTTGGCGCTGTATAGCGGAAAAAAAACTGTCCTCCCTATCAGTAGAAAAACATTTCGCCGGGCCTGTGAGCGGGTTGGTCCAACAGATTGGTCGAGAGGTTTTCAATTGACGACGCCGGGAAAATCGAGCAGCGGCAAGTATTTTTCGCCAGAAAGCTTTGGTCACCTCGGTTTTACCGGAACTTCGTTTTGGATAGACCCGGTAAGACAACTTATCGTGGTCCTCTTGACAAATAGAGTAATCAAAGGCGAAGACCGTTCTTCTATCCAACGGATGCGCCCGGATATGCACGACTGTGTTGTCCTATATCTGAACGGGTTAAAGGGTAAAAGAGAGGTGTAAAAGGTAATTAATAGGAATAAGAGGAGGCGAATCGTATAGATGAAGCTACCGATTCGCCCCCAGAACAAAAAAGGTTTATCACCACCAGCAAATGGTTTGGTCGGCGCCAAAAATTTTATCGACCAAGGCGTCGTAATCCGGGTTATCGACCGTCAGATCGAAAGATTCGCTTTCACGATCACGGGTTACAATTTCAACCAGTTTTTTAACGGTTTCGTCCGGCTCAGATTTGTAAATATTGAGTATTTTCATGATGTCTCCTTGCTATTTCAGGCCGTAAGGAATGATAATGTCCATTTCTCGCAGTTTTTCTCCCACCTCCTCGAGCGTGAGCAATTCAAAACCGTTTTTTTCCTGATTAGCCGGAACCGTGGTATAAACTTCACCCTCCATATCACGAAGCATCTCTATGCTTTCCATGTTGTGTTCGTCAAGTTTTTCGATCTCGCAATCCATGACAACGCCATAGCTGTACATATTCTCAACGGCCAGACCGAGAGCTGAACGGATACCGTCAACAGCATAGTCTTTGTTGCGATACATAAAAAAGGCTTTCTTGTATTCCATGACCCCTCCTAGAAACTGAGATAGCAATCATAATCTTCAATAATAATACCATGTTGCGCCTGTGTGGCCATTTTTTTGTCGGTGAGTCCTTCCGGAACGTCACCGGGGTCGTAGCCTTGTTTCTTGTAGCTATCGACACAAATGGAAACATCGTCTGCCAGCGCACACAGTTCCGGAAAGGCCTTGTCCTTGGAGTTGTGCGTGGCGGTCCAGGTGAAAAATATCTTAACCTTGGAACCTTTTGCTTTGGCGGCCTTGGTCACGCCAATCACGTGTTGAAGGCAGTTGGGATCAGTTACGAAAATACCTAGACTTTTAGCCATCGGTAGCCTCCTGTTGGCTGGTTACCCAGTTTGTGGATGTAGAACAAAAACGGACCCCTGCTTTACGGAACAGGGGTCCGGGCGACCGGTAAGCCCAACAAACGTCTCTGTCGGACTACCCTTTCTTGATAAAAAAACTAAAAAAACCGGCTCCTTCTTTTTCACCCAAATACTCATGCCCGGCTCGGTCGCACCAGCCGGGAATATCGTTTCGAGAACCCGGATCGGTACCATCGACCTGCAAAACCTGACCACTTTTCAATTTACCTATTTCTTTTTTTGTGCGAAGCAGTGGCATAGGACAACTCAAGCCTTTCGCATCGAGAACGGAATCGGCTGTTACGTCAGCAGCAACCTGTTTAACATCACTCATGGCAAACCTCCTGATAATGATTCATCTTCTGATGGTCCTCTTTATCCTGTCCTGCGAATGACCGGGACTGGAAAACAAGCCTTAACTTCTTGCTGAACCGGGTGTTCCTGGTATCGGAAAATACCAATAAATAGTTTTATCAAAGCAAAAGAGAGACGAAAAATCAACGGAAAAACAAAGTACTGCCAAGCTTTCGCGTTATTGACAAAACGTCACGGCAAAGGTAAACATTTCAGCGTTGATTGTCTTTACATTAACTGTGTTTTCAGGAGGTGGGTATGAGTGAGCAGAGCGTTGTCATGACGAAGCTGAAAGGCCTGTACAAGGCTTTCTGTCAGTCAGAATGGAATCCTACGATTACCGGTATTTTAGTTGGTTTCTTTTCTGTTTTGATTATGGCCTGGTGGCGTCCCTGGGGGGCTGTCGGGGCCCTGAGGAACTGGGGGGACTGGATGATGTATGGACTTGCCTCCCTGTTTAACACGGAGGCAGGTGTTTTCTATTACTACTACGATGCGCCTCGGTCGATCCTTGTCGATTCAGGCTCCGTGATCGGTATTGGTTTTGTCCTCGGCGCTTTTGTTTCCGCCTGTCTCGGTAAAGAATTCGCCTTGCGTATCCCACCGTATCGGGAAATGGTCAAGGCGGTAATCGCCGGCATCCTGATGGGTATCGGCGCTTCGCTCGCCGGAGGATGTAATGTCGGTGGCTTCTATAATGCCATCGGCAATCTTGCCGCCAACGGGTTTGCGATGATGGTGGGCCTCGTTTTCGGCGTCGTTCTTGGATTGAAGCTCATCTATCTGGAAATGGAACATATCAGTTGGGGGGACGGCGGCGCTCGCACCATTGAATTCCCCAAAGCGATTATCTCTCTATTGGGAATCGGCGCCATCATCTACCTGGTCTACAAGGCATTTGGCTATTCGGCTAATGAAGACAGCGATTACATTGCCATGCTCGGCGGAGTTATCTTGATAGCGGCGGCACTCGTGTACACTATGCAGCGTGGGCGCTGGTGCATGGTGCAAGGGTTTCGTGAACCCCATATGACCGGAGACTGCACCATGGCCAAATCGGTGATGCTGTCGATTATGGTCGTCGCTATCGGCGCAGCCGTTCTCAAGTATGCCCTTCCTCTCAGAGCGGATGGTTACGCAGTTCTCAACCCCATGCATTATGTTCGCGGAACATTCGGATGGGGCGCCGTTGTCGGGGGTTTTATCTTCGGTGTCGGCGCGATGTTTGCCGGCGGATGCGGTTCCGGCACGCTGTGGCGGGTCGGGGAAGGGCAGGTCAAGTTGATGATCGTTGTACCCTTTTTTGCGCTGTCGACATCAATCTTGACCGCCTGGCTGCGAGATCATGATTGGGAGCGGGACGGTATGCTCGGCAAATATGTGTATCTTCCCGATGTCATGGGGCACGGCCCGACACTGCTGCTGATTGCCGCTTTCCTGTTGATCTGGTATTTGGTCGTAACCTGGAACGAGGAGACGAACAAGCTGATCGTACCGATGTGACCCTGGCGTAATATCACTCCTGTCTGCCGAGAAGGCTGTATTTTCCTTTTGGGAAATACAGCCTTTTTTTATGAAAACCAGTTTCTCCCGGTTGATCAGTTCTGGCGGCACCACGACGCCGATCTCCATTGTTTGTTGTGACTTCCAGTCATGTGGTTTTTATGATAGCATGATGTGGGCGCAGCCATTGTTGTTTTATTGCCAGAAAAGGCACGTATCTTCGGTACAGTGTTCGTGGTTGGCCGATTGAAAAATGGAGGTGGGCGAGTGTGACCGAACGGCAGACGAAAATACTGATTGCCGACGACGATGCCATGGTACGCAGCACCGTGTCGAAGATCCTGGAAATGTTCGGGCATCAGGTTGTTTCCGCAGACGGGGGAACGGCCGCTGTTCAACTTGTCGACGATTCCTTCGATGTCGTCATCCTTGATATCAACATGCCTGACATGGACGGTTTTCAGACGATTACCGCGCTCAACGGGAAGGGTCATGATATACCGGTACTCTTTCTGACCGGGGCCGGTTCGATGGATTACGCGATTAAGGCGATCAATCTCGGAGCCTATGATTTTCTGACGAAACCCATAGAAGATCTCGACATTTTCAACGTCAAGATCAGACGGGCGATCGAAAAGAGAATGTTCGTGTTGCGGGAGCGTCACTATAAAGCGGCTCTTGAAGATGATGTTCAGCAAAAAGCGCGGCAACTGGAAGCACAGAACAAGCTGCTTCGGTCGTACAGCAACAGCTTGGAAAATGCCACGGTTCAGTTGATGACCAGTCTTCAGAACGCGATGGAGGAAAAAGATTACTATACCGTCGGCCACACCATGCGGGTTACCGAATACGCCATGATGCTCGGGGTCGCCATGGGGCTTGACGGACATGAACTGGTCGTTTTGCGCCGAGCAGCCCAGTTCCATGATATCGGCAAACTGGTGATTGACCTTTCCTGTATCCAAAAACCGGGAAAACTGAACGAGGATGAATGGGCGCTGATAAAAAAGCATCCGGCGGTCGGAGCAAATATCATCAAACCGCTCGGTTTCATGGAGCGTGAGCAGTTCATTATCAGGCACCACCATGAACGCATGGATGGAACGGGCTATCCCGACGGACTGGTCGGGGAACAGCTAGATGATTTGACCAAAATCATCATTGTCGTAGACAGTTATGATGCCATGACATCCCGCCGCAATTATCGACGGAACCTGACCATGCAGGGCGCCATTGACGAGTTGCAGCGTTGTTCCGGCTCCCAATTCGATGGAACAGTCGTTGATTTTTTCACCAGAAATATTGTTGATTATACGCCGAAACACAGTATGTTCTCGGATCAGTTTCTGGACGTGTTCAACCAAAAAAACCAGTGACAGTAAACCGATGAAAATTTCACAACAAGAGGTGGAGCATGTCGCCCACCTGGCACGATTGCACCTGAGCCGGGAAGAGTTGCAGACAATGACCGGTCAACTCGATACGATTCTGTCCTATGTTGCCAAGCTCGACGAGCTCGATACCCGCGATGTTGAACCGACCACGCACGCACTGTCCGTCACAAATGCCTTTCGGGAAGATGCGGTCAAGCCGTCCCTGACACAGCGTGAAGCGTTGGCCAATGCACCGCAACACAACGAAGAATCCTTTATGGTACCCCGCGTCTTGTAACTCGGTACGGCCTGCGCCAGCTGTGAAGGAACAGTCACAGCGATAGCTTTTTTCGAGAAAAACCATGGAACCATACGAATTGACAATCACCCAGGCGCTCTCCCGCCTTGCCTCTCGGGATCTTTCCTCCCGCGAATTGACGAAGAGCTGCCTGGAACGGATAGACGCCATTGAGCCGACGGTGGCGGCCTTTATTGCCCATGATGCCGATATCGCCTTGAGCCAGGCCGATGAAGCCGATCGCCAGCGAGCCGCCGGACATGTCGGTCCGTTGTGCGGTATTCCGCTTTCGGTGAAGGATCTGCTGTGTACCAAAACGTTCCCGACGACCTGCGGCTCGAAAATGCTGGCCGGCTTTGTCCCGCCGTATGACGCTACGGTTATCGAAATGATCCTTCGTGCCGGAGGGGTTATTGTCGGCAAAACGGCGATGGACGAATTCGCCATGGGGTCGACTTCGGAAACCTGTTACTACAAAATTCCCGCCAATCCCTGGAACCTTGAGTATGTGGCCGGCGGTTCATCCGGTGGCTCGGCGGTATCCGTCGCCGCCGGCGAAGTGCTTGCCTCACTTGGTTCGGATACCGGTGGGTCCATCCGTCAACCCGCATCACTCTGCGGGATCGTCGGGATGAAACCGACCTATGGTCGGGTATCCCGTTATGGGCTCGTCGCCTATGCATCCTCTTTGGACCAGGTCGGTCCGTTGACCCGCGATGTACAGGATTGTGCCGTGATGATGCAGGCCATCAGCGGCCATGATCGACGTGATTCGACGTCCGTGGATCGGCCCGTGGAAGACTATTCGGCCGCTTGCGTTGCAGGAATGCGCGGCGTGCGTATTGGCCTGCCACAGGAGTTCTTTCCCGAGGAGCTCGACCCGGAAGTCCGGCAGGTCGTCATGAACGGTGTTGCCGCCCTTCGTTCGGCCGGAGCTGAAATCGTCGAAGTCTCCCTGCCGCATATCGATTACGGTGTCGCCGCCTATTATATCATCGCACCGGCGGAGGCAAGCTCCAACCTGGCCCGTTATGACGGGGTTGCCTATGGCTACCGCGACGAACAGGCAAATTCTCTGATCGAGTTGTACAAGAACAGCCGTTCAGCCGGTTTCGGTGCCGAAGTGAAGCGACGCATCCTGATCGGCACCTATGCGTTGTCATCCGGCTATTACGAAGCCTATTACAAGAAGGCATCCCAGGTCAGAACTCTGATTTTGGACGATTTTAAAAATGCCTGGCAATCGTGCGACCTGCTGATATCACCGGTTACGCCGACGCCAGCCTGGCGGCGGGGGAGTAAACTCGACGATCCACTGGCTATGTATTTGTCAGACATTTTTACCCTCTCCACCAATCTCGCCGGTCTGCCGGGTATTTCTGTCCCCGGCGGATATAGCGGAGATGGTTTGCCGATCGGTATCCAATTGCAGGGACCTCATTTTGGAGAAAGTCTGCTCCTCCGGGCGGCATACAATCTGGAGACGAACCTGGCGCTTGACCGCGCCATCATGCCGCGACCGACGGCCTGATCGAGATCGAAGAATTCCCCTCTTTACCTTTTACCGGCAAGGCTGACCCGTGAAACTATATATTCCCGACGCAATTGCTGCCATTACCCCGTATCCGCCCGGAAAACCGATCGAAGAGCTGGAGCGGGAATACGGAATCAGCAACTCCATCAAGCTCGCTTCCAACGAAAATCCGCTTGGCCCGTCACCTTTGGCCGTCGGGGCAATCAGTAAGGCGCTTAAAAACCTGCACCGATATCCGGATGGATCCGGTCATTACCTGGTCAGGTCGATTGCCGAACACTATGGTGTTGAGCCGGAACAGGTCGTCCTGGGCAACGGATCAAACGAGATCATCGAGTTCCTGGTGAAGGCTTTTGTCGAGCCCGGGGACGACGTCATCACCAGCCATCCGTCCTTTCTGATGTATCAAAAGTTTGTCCAGATACGGGGAGGAGTCAATCATGTCGTTGCGCTGTCTGACATGTCCCACGACCTTGCGGCAATCGCCGACCGTGCCGGCGAGCGAACAAAATTGATTTTCCTGGACAACCCAAACAATCCGACCGGCAGCTATCTGCCACGGCTCCGGTTGCTCGATTTTCTTGAACGGCTGCCGGAGCATATCCTGGTCGTGCTTGATGAGGCCTATGTCGATTTCATGGACGAAACGCTGAGGATTGATACGACCAGTCTGCTCCCCCCCCGTAGCGGCCGATGCGGGGTGGTCAGCCTGCGAACCTTTTCCAAGGCGTACGGCCTGGCTGGGCTTCGCGTCGGTTTCGGTTTGATGGCGCCGGAGGTTGCCGCTTGCCTGCACAAGGTACGACAGCCGTTCAACGTCAATCAACTGGCCCTGGTCGGGGCCAGTGCCGCACTGCAGGATCAGTTCTTTTATCAAGAAACCTTGCGGATTACCGAAGAAGGAAAAAAAACACTGATGGCCGGGGTAGAGCGACTCGGTTGTCGCAGTTTTCCGTCACAGACCAATTTTTTCCTGATCGATGTGGGCGGGGATGCCACGACGCTCTACGAGGCGATGCTGCGTCAGGGGGTAATCGTTCGCTCCATGAAGGCGTACGGCTATCCCAACTATATTCGGATCAATGTCGGAACAGCAGCTGAGAACGCTCGGTTTCTCGAGACACTGCAGAGCTGCCTGGCGGAGTGCGGCTATGACTGAGCCACCGGTCGAGGTGATTACCATCGATGGCCCAGCGGGCGTCGGTAAATCGACGATCAGCAGGAAACTGGCGGCTCGTCTCGGTTACACCTATTTGGACACCGGCGCCATGTACCGGGCCGCCGCCCTGTCTCTGGCCAACAGGGGGATCGACTGTTCCGATGAGGATGCAGTCGTGCGGGCTCTGAGCGGGATTACCATCGAGTTACTGCCCGCAGTTGACGAGAATGACGACACCGATGTGCTGCTCAACGGTGAGCGCGTCGGCACCCTGATCAGAACACCGGAGATGTCGATGCGGGCATCAACCGTTTCGGCAGTACCGGCGGTACGGCGCATACTGACCGAGATGCAACGGGAATTAGGCCGGCGCGGCAAGATTGTTGCCGAGGGGCGGGACACCGGAACCGTTGTCTTTCCCGGCGCACGTCACAAATTCTTTCTCGATGCCGACTCCGTTGTCCGGGCTCGGCGGCGAGCACTGCAGATGCGGGAGCGCGGCGAAACGGTTGATGAAAAAACGCTGCTGGAGATGACGGTCAGGAGAGATCGCCAGGATAGCGAACGGGCCGTTGCTCCATTGAAGAAAGCGGACGACGCCTGGGTCATCGATACGTCGACCCGATCGATCGACCAGGTATTGGAGGCGATTCTGGCGGTCGTCCGCTCCGATGAATAAGAAGGTTTGTCCCGTCTTATACCGGTGGAGACGGGACAAACCGCTCTCTACTTGATGACAAAGTCGACGCGGCGATTTTGACTCCAGGCAAACTCGTTCTGCTCGACGAAGAGCGGTCGCTCTTCTCCGTAGCTCACGGTCCGGATGCGAGCCGGATCGATGCCGAGATTGACGAGGTAGTCACGGGCGTTGATCGCCCGTTTTTCACCCAAAGCGAGGTTGTATTCTTTGGTTCCCCGGTCGTCGCAGTTCCCTTCGATGATGACGGGATTGCCGACCTGCTTGAGCAGGTCGGCATTTTGAATCATTCGGTCGGCCATATCGGACCGGATGGAGGCCTGATCGAAATCGAAATAAACCGGGCTCAGGCCGTTTGACGACCGTCCGTGTTGGCGCTTGTATGCGTCCGACGCCTCACCGTTTTCTCCGGCGGCGAGAGCCATTCCCCCCAGGTGGGAAATATTGGTGTCGTCGAGATTGCCTTCGGCGGCCAGGTTGGCTTCCGAATAGCCTTCAGCTTCCGGGTAATTGATGTCTTTTCCGGAAGACATCTGTCCGCCTGAGGTGGCGGTCGGCGGAATGACTGCTTTTTTCGAGCACCCGCCGGTAAAAACGGCAAACAGGGCAATGGCGGCAGCGACGACGAGAATCCTGGCAATGGGCTGTTTCATACCTTTCCTCTGGGTGATTTTTCGCGGACGACGGACCGGTCGTCGATTGTCTGTTGTAACCGGATTGGTACCCTGTTAAGGGTGGTGCAGAGTGCTCCTTCTTGAAGACTCTATTCTAGCCGTATTCATCAAGAGGTCAAGTACTTTTCAGCGTCTCAAGGATCCCTCAAGGTCCCTCAAGAAAGGAATGAGGCAGCTGCTTTGTCCGTCAAAACGAAGGGTGTGAAGGAGTGGCAAAACAGTCGATGAACGATAAACAGGCAGTGTCTTTCATAGCGACCTGCGCCGGTGGTCTCGAATCGCTGGTTGCGGAAGAGGTTGTCCGGTGGGGCGGCCGTGGGCCGGCAACGAGTGTCGGTGCTGTTCAGTGGTCAGGCATGTTGGAGAGCGGTTATCGAGCCTGCCTCTGGTCGCGATTTGCGTCGCGGGTATTGCTCGTCGTCGATCGGTTCGAAATCGGGTCGGCTGACGACCTCTACGAAAAGGCCCGTCTTGTTCGTTGGGAGGAACACTTGTCGGTGGAGAGCCGGTTTGCCGTAGACTGCTCGCTTTCCGCCGGGGCGCCGATCGGGCACAGCAAGTTTGCCGCGCTTCGGGTCAAAGACGCAGTGGTGGACCGGTTTCGCGAACAAAGCGGTCTGCGACCGGATGTCCAGCCGAAACGCCCGGACGTCAGGCTGGCCGTGCATCTTCGCGGGTCCTCTGCCACGCTGGCCGTGGACCTGTCGGGAGAGAGCCTGCACCGGCGCGGTTACCGTGCGAGCGGCGGGATCGCCCCGCTCAAGGAAAGCCTTGCGGCGGCCATTATCGCGCTGAGCGGTTGGTCCGGCGACATACCACTGGTCGATCCGCTGTGCGGATCCGGCACCTTGCTGATCGAGGCGGCGTTGCAGTTGGCCGATTCCGCACCGGGGCTGGATCGGTCCTACTTCGGATTGACCAACTGGCTCGGACACGACGAGCGCCTCTGGCAGCACCTCATCGAGGAAGCAGTCGAGCGCGAACAGGCCGCCCAGGATCGACCCTGGCCACCGATTATTGGCTACGATGCGGACGAGAAGATCGTCTCAGCGGCCCGGGAAAACATTGCTCGGGCGGGCCTGGAAGACAGAATCGTCGTCCAGGTTCAAGAGCTCAGCCGTTTACAGCCAACGGAATCGGCCGGGTTGCTGGTCTGCAACCCACCCTATGGTGAACGCGTATCGGATAGACAAAACGTACGGTATCTTTACCGTTTTCTTGGCAATCGTTTGCGTGCGAGATTCGCAGGGTGGCAGGTGGCACTGTTTACCGGAGTACCGGAATTTGCGGATCTGGTACAGATTGCCTGGCACGAAACCCGACGTCTGTACAACGGACCGCTGGCCTGCGGACTATTCGTCGGCCGGGTTTTCGGATCGGAAACGGGGTTCTCATGGCAGATCGGATCGATGGACGATCTTGGGCTCGGCAGAGACCTGGCCGATAGATTGAAGAAAAACCTGGGCAAGCGGCTGGGCTGGGCGAAAGAGCAGAATCTGGAATGTTTTCGGGTCTATGATCGTGATCTTCCGGACTACAATGTGGTTATCGAGTTGTACCGGAAGTGGGTCTATATCAGAGAGTTCTCGCGCGCCGGGGCTATTGATCAGGATACAGCTGAAAAACGATGGGTTACGGTAAGAACGGTTGTCCGGGAACTGCTGTCGGTTGGCCGCGATCGTCTTTTTCTTCACCGAACGGGGCGGCGAACCGAGCAGGGCGATCGTCAGGGCAAGCGGAAGAAAGCGGCGAAACGATTCGAGGTCTCAGAGGACGGGGCGTTTTTCCTTCTTGACTTCTCGGCCACCGGTGGACCCGGACTTTCTCTCGATCAACGCTCGGTTCGTCTGCGGCTGCGGGCCACAGCTAGCGGCAGGTCCTTTCTCAATTGTGCTGATCAGTCCGGAGCGGCGACGGTCCAGGCTATCCTTGGTGGTGCCTGTCGGAGCACCACTGTTGTCAGCGATGGAGAGCAACAGGAGCTGGTTGGCGGGAATTTTTCGCTCAACGGCATCTATCCGCAGCACCACCGGGTCGTTATTGCCGACGCACGCTCCTGGCTCGAGCGGGATGAAAGCAGCTATGACCTGATTTACATCAATATACGGTCGGGCATCTCGATTTCGGGGAAACGGGGTGAAACAAAGGACCTCGGCCACCAGTCAAGCGAGCTGATTCGTCTGGCCATGCGCCGGCTCCAGCCGGATGGCCAGCTATTGTTCACCATGAGTTTTCGCACTGCCGCTCTTGATGAATCGATCAACCAGGCATTTGACTGCCGGGTACTGGACAAGGTGTTGTTACCCCGGGATTGTGAACGCAGCGCAGGCATGCACCGCTATTGGGAAATCCGGCACCTCGAGAGATCTCGCTGAACCGTCGCCGGATACGGTTGCCCGAATTGGTCCGGCTTCGGTAGTACTCCGATATCATGTTTTAAATTGTATACTGACGTGTTAGGATATCGCCATATAACGGGTGCATCGCAACGATAGATGAAAATCGGCTCTTGGTCGGCAGAACCGGCCGGCTCGGGGAGCTCAGCCTGTGGAGCTGATTTTGAAAGTGAGCGGGGGACAGGTTAAAACCTGTCCCGCCGATTTTCATAAATAACACTCGTTATTCGACGATTACCGGCCGGCCTGGAAAGACGAGGCGAACACGGACACGAGTGAGGATGGAGATGCCACGAGAGCGGGCAGAAAAAAGTGATACGGCAAAGGGGGCTGCGATCAACGCTCAAGAAAAACTCGTCGAGCAGCAGCGGCGGATAAGGGAACTCGAAGAGGCACTTGAGCGGGCCGAGCGGTCCGAACGGAACAAGAGCGACTTCCTGGTAAGCCTCGGACACGCATTACGCACACCGCTCCACGGCATTATGGGGATGACCGACCTGGTTTTGGAGTCAAGTCTCGGGGCGGAACAGAGACGTCGACTGGAGATGGCTTCCACCTCGGCCGAGCGGCTCCTCGAAGTGGTCAACGATCTGCTCGACTACTGCCGCATCGAGGCCGGTTCTTTGCGTCTGTTCGCCGAAGATTTCAATCTTGCCGAAAGCCTTGAGTACGAACTCTACCTGTTACAGCTCGCCGCCCGACAAAAGCAACTCGATTTTGCCTCCCGAATCGACCCTCTGGTTCCCGTCTGGGTCAACAGCGACCCGGATCGGCTGGTCCAGGTCCTTGTCAACCTGGTCGATAATGCGATAAAAAATACCGAGCAGGGCGGGGTCAGTGTCAGGGGCGAATATCTCGGTGAGACCGGTGCAGAACAGATCCTGCTTAAATTCACGGTAACCGATTCCGGCAGCGGCATCGCCCCGGAAAAGCAAGCCGTTATCGAGGCCTATCTCAGTGACGGCGACGCGACGGTTGACCGTCCTTCCTGTGACAGCGGTCTCGGGCTGACCATCGCAGCCCGGTTGGTTCACCTGGCCGGCGGTGAAATCGGTTTTCAGTCAACACCGGAGAAGGGGGCGACGTTTTGGTTTACCTGGGCCTGCCGCCACGCCGCCATGCCGACGGAGCGATCCGAGCAGCCGCTTAGAAACCGGCAGCCGGCAGGCCTTCCGACAGCGTTTCAGTTTGACGGGGCGACCGTCCTGCTCGTAGAGGATGAGCCGATCAGCAGGGTGTTGATAGAAACCCTGCTCAACCAGGTCGGTCTGCAGGTCGGCATTGCCGAAAACGGACGTCAGGCGGTGACGGCCGCGTTGAGTGGCCGTTATCGGGCTGTTTTGATGGATGTGCAGATGCCGGGGATGGACGGCCTGGAAGCGACCAGGGCGATCCGGACGCACGAAAAGGACCAAGGCGGTCACTTGCCGATCATCGCCCTGACCGCACACGCGATGCAGGGCGACCGGGAGCGTTGTCTGCAGGCCGGTATGGACGATTACCTGGCAAAACCGTTGAACAAGGACGATCTCTATCAGGTATTGCGCAGACATCTGACCAGGGCCGCCCTGATTGTTCTCGATGAGATGACACAGCAGCAGGCGGTTGTTGAGTATCTTGTAGAAAAAGGATGGCGGGTGACCATAGCCGAAACCGTTCGCTCCGCCGGCTACGAGGCATCGCTGCACCATTTTGACCTGGTTGTCCTCGACATCGACCACGATGGCGGCGAGGGGGCGGAAACGGTTCGGACGATTCGCCGTTTGGAAGCCTATTCCGGTCGCCATTCCCTGATTCTGGCGATCAGAGGAGAACAAACGACGGCGGCGATGACCGATATCTATCGACAGAGCGGTGTCGACCGGTTTCTCGAGCCGCCCTTTTCCGCAGAGCTTCTCGAGAGACATCTCGGCGGCGCTTCCTCGGCCGTTTAACACTTGTCACTCCCCGGGACGCCCGTTATAATGCGGCGGCCCGGCCCAGGTGATCGCAGCGAGACACGCACGGCGGTTACACCACAATACGACAGTTGCCCAATTCGGTTTCCGATGCCTTTTTTTTCACAGGTTTGTCTCCATAGCTTCGGCTACGAAATTCCCGCTCGCATTCTCACCTCAGACGATATTGAACAGCGGCTTGCGCCGCTCTATCGCCGGCTCAAACTGCCCGAAGGCAGGCTGGCGATGATGAGCGGTATCTCCGAGCGTCGTCTCTGGCCGGAAGGAACCAGGCCAAGCGAGGCGGCGGTACAGGCCGGCAGAAAAGCTCTGACCCGGTCAGGTATAGCTGCAGAACATGTCCAGTGTCTGTTTAACACCTCGGTTTCCCGGGATATGATGGAGCCGGCAACGGCGGCTTTTGTCCACCATGCTCTGGGACTGCCGCCCGATTGTCTGATTTTCGATATCTCCAACGCCTGTCTCGGTTTTCTCGACGGGATGGTGATGCTGGCTTCAATGATCGAACTCGGCCAGGTTGATAACGGCCTGATCGTCAGTGGAGAAACCGCTGAAGAACTGATTGAGTCGACCATCACCACGCTGCTGCAGGATGAGTCGCTGACGAGAAAAAGTATCAAGTCCGCCTTTGCCTCGCTGACCATCGGTTCCGGCTCCGTCGCCCTGTTTATGTGCCGGTGCGGAGAAGGAGCCACGCTTGATAGACCGCGCCTGTCCGCTGCAACCTGGCGGGCCAACACGGCTCACGTGGACCTCTGTCAGGGCGGCCGGATCGATGCGGCGACGACTCTGATGGCGACCGATTCCGAGGAGTTGATGATCCAGGGCATTGAAACGGCCGAGCAGACCTGGCGCGCCTTTTCCGCTGTGCCGGGCTGGGGTGTGGATGATGTCGATCGTTTTTTCTGCCATCAGGTCGGCTCCGCCCACACGCGTCTGCTTTTTGGCACACTTGGACTCGATAGTAACAAAAATTTCGAAACGTTGTCGTTTCTCGGAAATGTCGGTTCCGTTTCCGCACCGATTACCATGGCCCTGGCTCTTGAGCAGGAGGTCTTTCGCCCCGGGCAAAAAGGGGCCTTGCTTGGAATCGGCAGCGGTATCAATTGCCTGATGCTCGGCGTCGACTGGTAGAAAGGGAGGTTGCTGATGATAGAGCTTACACCGCAGCAAGGCGAGAGGTTGCTCCGTCTGGCTCGTGAGACGATTGCCCGCCGCCTCGGGGTCGGCCGTGGTCCGGACAGGGAGATATTGGATGATGAGGCCATGCAGCAAAGGTGCGGTTGTTTTGTAACCCTGAAGTTGGCGGGGCAGCTGCGCGGTTGTATCGGCAACCTGGAGCCTGTCGGTCCCCTTGGCGAGGCGGTGATGCGCAACGCCGAGAGCGCGGCCTTTCACGATCATCGGTTCACCCCTCTGACCCCGGAAGAGTTGGTGCGGGTCAACCTCGATATCTCTATATTGACACCAGCCGTCCGTTTGGATTACCGGGACGGCGCCGATCTTTGCCGGCGGTTGCGACCGGGTATCGACGGCGTTATTCTTCGGGCCGACGGTGCCCAGGCCACCTTTTTGCCGCAGGTCTGGGAGCAATTGCCCAATCCGGCCGATTTTCTCGATCACCTCTGCCTCAAGGCGGGTCTGCCTAAATCAGCGTGGCACGGCGGCCGGCTAGAGGTTTCGGTTTACCAGGTGTGCAGTTTTTCGGAGCGGCAGCAATGAGTCTCATCCTCTCGGTCGAACTGGCAGCTGACCTGGCCACACTCTATCGGGACATGGAGTCGGCTTATGACCGGGTGGCCAAGCAGCTGCATCACAGCTGTGATGGTTGCCCGGATAATTGCTGTGATTCCTATTTCACCCACCACACGTATATCGAATGGGCCTACCTCTGGCTCGGTCTGGCCGAGCTCAGCGAAGAGCGGCGGCACCAACTGTCCGTTCGCTCAGCTCGATGCATCGACTCCTACGCCCAGGCCCGCGAGCACGGCAAACGACCGCAGACCATGTGTCCGCTCAATGAGAACGGGCGGTGCAGTTTGTATCGCTATCGGCTGATGGTCTGTCGGACACACGGGGTACCGGCTGCGATGACCAGACCCGATGGCCGGGTGATTCGTTTTCCCGGCTGCTTCAGGTGTCAGGAACAAATCGAGACACAGCCCGGCGATCATCTGCCGGTCATGGAGCGAACACCGCTTCTGCGGCGATTGGTCGATTTGGAGCAACGGTTTGTCGGCGGCAGAAGAACGGGTGCACCGCGACTGGCCATGACCATTGCCGACATGGTGGTCGACGGCCCTCCGACTCACGTCTGATTCGCTGCCGAGAGCTATCCGGTTTACTACCGGGCGGACGAGCCCGGGCGCATGGCATGGAGAAATAAACGATGAAACATAAGGTTATCAACAGACAGCCCAATTCGAGACGCTGTTTTGTCTGTGGCCTGGAAAACCGCTCTGGCTTGAAAAGTCGCTTTTATGAGCTTGACAACCGGGAGATTGTCGCCCTGTTCACCCCGGCTGATGAGCACCAGAGTTATCCCGGTCGGCTGCACGGAGGCATAGCGGCGGCAATCCTGGATGAAACGATTGGCCGGGCGGTCCTGAACCACCAGGACACCGAGCTCTGGGGAGTTACTATTGAATTTTCGATGAAATTTCGTCAACCGGTACCGCTCGACCGGGAAATTAAAGTAGTCGCCCGTGTTACCGGGGAAAACAAACGCAGTTTCACCGGTACCGGAGAAATTGTCCTGGCCGATGGCAGCGTCGCCGTCGAAGGCAGCGGCCGCTATCTGAAGATGGCCTTGTCCAGCGTTACCGATATTGATTTCAAGGAAGCAGAGTGGCGGGTAGTTGAGCAGGACGATGATGATCCGCTTGAGGTGGATTGCCCGGAGCATCACTGAGCGGGAAGCTCAGCGTGAATGTGCAGCCGCCGTCCCGTGGCGACGAAAAGCTGATATCGCCGTGATGGTTTTTCATGATGCTGTAGGCGATGGCCAGGCCGAGACCGGTACCGTCGGTGTACGGCTTGGTCGAAAAAAACGGCTCGAAGATATGTTCCCGATGTTCGTCGGTGATACCGCTGCCGCTGTCGGTCAGCGCCAAAACGACCTGTTGAGGGTGCACAGCGGTCTCCACCCGCAGCCGTTTTTCTTCGCTGTGTTTCATCGCATCCATCGCATTGGTGGTCAGATTGACCACGACCTGACTGATTTGATCTTCAACCGCTCTGATGTCCGGGAGGTCTTCGGCCAGCCGGGTGACCACCGCTATCCCGGCGTCTTTCAGGTTTTTCCGTTGCAGGTGTAAAACGGTTTTTACCGTGTTGTTGAGGTTGAACAGGATTTTTTTTCCGGATGACGGTCGGTGCAGTTCATGCAGGTCGTTGATCAGCTGTTTCAATCGATCACACTCCTGCAAACCGATGTCGATCAGGTCGCGATCCTGTCGGCCGAGTTCTGCTCTTTGGGACAGGTCGTCGAGCAGGTATTTGATGCCGATCAGCGGGTTGCCGAATTCGTGGGCAATGGATGCCGAGAGCCGACCGAGGGCGGCCAATTTGCCGGCATGCAGCAATTGCATCTGAGTTTCCTTGCGTTTGGCCACCTCCAGGTGCAGGTTGCCGAGTGTCGTTTGCAACTCCTCGTACAATTGGGCATTTTTGATGGAAATGGCGGCCTGTCCGGCAATGAGTTCGATAATATCGAGACGCTCCGGTGAAAATGCGGCGGTGGTCAGGTTGTTTTCCAGATAGAGAATGGCCAGCAGATCACCGTGGTGTTTGATCGGTACGCAGAGCAGAGATTTCGTGTTATTGCTGCGGATGTATCGGTCACCGACAAACGGTCCGTTGAGGCAGGCGTGGTCGAGAACGACGGTTTCGCCGGAGGCGGTGACGTGTTTGATCACGGCCAGCGACAGGCGCTGCCGGTGGGCGAGGAGCGGTGTGTCGACCACGGTCCCCTGGCGCTCGCCACTCGTTGCCGTTACTTTAACCAGCGGTGCGTCGGTGGGGTTCATGATCAGCAAGCCGACTTCAGCCCCGGCATTTTCCACAACGATCATGATCAGATTCCTGACAACCTCGTCCAGCACGAATTCACTGCTGAACGCCCGCGAAGCTTTGACGAAACTGCCAAGATCCAGAGGCGAGGCGTCGCGGCCGGTTGTCAGTGAAACCGGCACGCCTGCCTGTTCACGGGGGCCGGTGCGCCGTTCAATGAGCAGGTCGGTGGAGTGCTTCTTCAGATGATCGACCAGCGCCTCCGCTTCCCATTGACGATAGTGATGCAACGCTTCACCCAGGTAGGACCGGGCGACCAGAGGGCGGCCCCTGGCAAGATAGAAAGCGGCCGCCAGTTCATACCCCAGGGCGGCATCCTGTTGGTAGCCGTTCTGTCTGGCCAGGGAGATAGCCTGCTCGTAGTGGTGCGCCGCAGCTTCACGTTGATCGGTGATGCGATGTCGTTCGGCGCAGAGTAAGTGATAGCGGTGTCGATAATTCTTTGGAGACGTTTCTCCCCAGCGGCGCATTTTTTGGATACCGGTGTTAATCGCTGCCCATCTCATTCGTCGAACTGTGTGGTGCGGGTCCCGGCAGATGGCCAACAGGGTCAGGGTATGGATGAAAAGAAAAATCGGCAGCAAAAACGATGATCGGACCCCGTCGATCAACGCCAGCGCTTTGCTGCCGTGTTGTTCGGCTCGTTCATAATTGCCGAACAGATAGGCAAGCAGTTGCCCGAGTTGATGGAAAAAAAACAATGTCGTCCGGTCTTCACCGTGTTGAAGCGGCGACGCCATCCGGTTGCCGTCGTAGTGCAAACCGCTGAGTATGGACGGATCGCTGGAGCGGCCGCGCAGGTTGGCGATGGTCTGCTCGAGCATCATTTGACGATAGCGGACACCGGAGGACGCCGTATCGATGTGCCGGCGGTACGGTGCCGTTTCCTCGAGAACACTGGTGAGACTTCGTCCGAGAAAGAACATCGTTGCGAAACATCCGACAGCGCAAAGCGCGGCCGATTCCGATTCGCTCCGATAGTGCTGCTGTCGGCAGGCTTGCTTGAGGGAATCGTGAGAGTGTCGCAGATGTCGATGCCAGTGGGTGATCTCGGTGCTGACCAGATAGACGGAGAAAGGGTGAGCAGGGATGCCGGACCGTTTTTGCAGATCCAGTGCCAGTTGTCCGTAACGAGAACCGAGTCGGTATTGTCTGGTGCTTGCCGAACAAAGCAGAGCGCCAAAGATCGGGTACCCTATGATCGATGCAACCCGGTGATGGCCATGGGCAAGAGATAGCCGGATGGATGACAGGCTGATGATCGGCAGAAGTGCCGGGCGGATCTGGTAGGCAGCCAGGGCTGTTTCGAGCAGCACTTCCATAATTGATGCCGGGATCGGATCGGTCATCTGTGGCATGTTCAGCAGCGTCTGTTCCGATTTGCCGAACAAGGATATTCGGGCTGACAGAAAGGCTGCGGCGGCAGCATGTTTGCCGGGTGACTCGGCAAGAGAAATTCCCAGTGCGGCAAGAATCGTGCAACCGGTCCGCAGGGCTTCATGACAACGATCGCTGCGCCGGTAGAGTTGCATCGCGGTCCGATAGACCCGCGTCGCGTCAACCGCGGTTTGGGCCCGGCTGCAGACGATGGTGAAGAGACGCTCGCTCTCTTCGGTCAGATTCGATCGTGCTGCTGCTTCTGCGGCTTCCGAGTAGACATCGAGCGTCAGGCGATACTGGGTGGTCCAGGCGGAAGCAGGCAGTAGTTCCAGCGCCGTGGCGCTCAATCGTCGGTAGAGAGATGTGGCTCCCGAGGTCTTTGCCTGGATGGCGGCCTCGAGGTTCAGTGCGGCGAGTTCGAAGCGCTGCTTGTCCGTTTCCAGCGCGCTGATTCCCTGGTTGAGGTGGCCGACGATGTCACTAAGCGGGTAGTGGTGGTCGGCCGATTCACAAAGGTATTGCATCGTCGAGCCGACGCGAACCCCAAGTGCATTGCGTGTCGCAAGCGGTAGCAGTGCAATGGCCGCATGGCGAATCTGTTCGTGGGCGAAGCGAAAATAGTCAGTTTTCTGCCCGCTCCCTTCGTTTGTGCCGGAAGGCCCGAGAGCCTGGGGCGCGGCCGGGAGAATCAGGCCGTCGTTGAGAGCTTTCGCCAGCTCGGCCAGGGTCTGCTGGGGTGTTTTCCCGTAGACAAGACTGAGCAGGCGGAGATCGAAGCGGGAACCGATACAGGCGGCGTACTGCAGGACGGTTCGTTGACCGGCGGGAAAAGCCGCAATGCGTCTGGTCAGTAGTTCGCCAACGTTGGGGGTTACGTCGGTCGCCATGACGGCCGGCAGGTCATAGTCCCAACGGCCGCTTTTGCTATTGAAAGCAAGCGCCCCCGTTTCATGCAACTGGGCGAGGAATCGTTTCAGAAAAAAGGGATTGCCTCCGGTTTTCTCACGGCAGCAGCGTGCCAGGCCGAGCATGTCGCTGAGTGGCTGATAAAGAGTTTCACTGAGCAGACCGGCGATTTCGTCGTCGGTCAGGGGAAGCAGTTCCAGGTGCACCGGTGATGAGACGTTTTCCGCTGATTCGCCAGTAGCGTCAGCGAGGATGGCTGTGGCGTCTGGGTTTGCCGAGCTGCAGATGAGAAGGCCCTGCCGTTGACGATCAGCGAGAAACGAGGTGATGACAGAAAGTGTTTCCGGGTCGACCAGATGTAGATCATCCTGAATGACGACCAGTGTTTTGAAATGACGGTCGATCGCGGCGAGCAGCGTTTTGGCGATCGACAGGTAAGAACTCGTTGCACGTGCGGTATCGGGTGATGCTGCCGGTATCGTGCCGAACAACTCTCTCAGCTCGGGAAGCTGTGCAACGGCTTGTTCTTGCTGCCCGTCAAATGCGGGCAGCAAGAGAGCCAACCAGCGTGCTCGCTGTTCGGGGTCGAGTGACAGGAGGTGACGGAGCAGCCGCCTGCAGGCGAAGATGATCGGAGCGCCGGGTGTATCGCCCCGCCCGTGCTCAGCTGTTGCCCGCAACACGATGGCGCCGCGGTACTCCAAGACCTTTTGGATTTCCAGGAGCAGAGACGTTTTGCCGCTTCCGGACGCGCCGGTGATCAGATAGGCGCGAGGCGCCTCTGAACCGATCCTGTCGTAGCCGCTGATCAGGGTCGATAGTTCGTGATTTCTACCGAAGTGTCGGTCGGGAATGGAAAATACCGGTGAAATGTCGGTACCGCCGACGCCGAAGTCGATGATCGAACGATTCTCGCGCAACTCGATCAGGCAGCGCATCAGATCCGGGATCAAGCCGCTGCAACTCTGGTATCGATCGTCGGCCGATTTCTCAATCAACTTGAGAACGATATTCGCCAGCGCATCGGGGATGTCCGGATTGAAGTCCTGTGGCGGCGCTGGCGTTTTGGCCAAATGGCCATGCACCAGTGCAATCAGATCGGTGCCGGTGAACGGGCGGCTACCGGTCAGCAGTTCGTAGAGTACGACGCCGAGGGAATAGAAATCGGATCGATAATCGAGTTCCTTGTTGATCCGGCCGGTTTGTTCCGGAGAAATGTATGCAAGGGCTCCCCGAAACGTCGAGTCGGTCGAATAGAACGGATATTCTTTGTTTCTGGTGGAGGCGATACTGAAATCGACAAGTTTAATGCGGCCGGTGATCGAGCGAAAGAGAATATGGGCCGGACACAGATTTTTATAGATGATGTTGTGCCGGTGGATATCGCGCAGCGCGTCTGCAAGCTGGATGGCAATATCGAGAAAGCGGATAAAGTCCACCGGGCCTTCCCGGTTAGAGACGGATAACGGCAGGCCGTCGAAGTCCTCCTCGATGAGAACCGGGAGGGGCCCGTGTTGGCCGAGGCCGATTGCGGAAATGATTTTGTTGTGTCGAAACCGGCTTAAAATGGTGAATTCATGTTTGATGGTGTTTGCTGATGTTGCGGCAGAATCCTTTCCGGCAGGAACTTTGAGGATGACGCGCTGGCCGGTATCGTCAGCAATCCCGCGATAGATCGAGGAACGTGCCGATTCGCTGATGCGCTCGCTGATGGTGTAACCACAAATGTTCAAGGTATCTGTCCTGTTTTTTTCAACGCCGACCGTCCTTTTCTTCGATGACCGTTTGGTGGCACGCAGCTCTTCATGAAAGCAGCGGCAAAATCCATTCGGCCAACCGGCGGTTGCCGGTTTCCTGGGGGTTGCTTCTTGGTTTTGCGAGTAGATCGGGCAGATCCGTTAGCCAACTGCCGCTCAAAAACTGATGCTCATCGAGAATCGCACCGCCGAGCCGTGCAACGACGTAATCGGCCAGAACCGCAGATTCGGCAAAATCGGTGCGGGTGACACAGCAGAGTGGTGTGGTCGTCTGGGCGCACTCGGCAATGGTCGAGTAGCCGCATTTGCAGATCAGCAGGTCGGCACCGTTAATCAGATCCGGGTGGTGCAACGGGGCATGCGGGGAAAGAAAACGAACGTTGTCGCCATATGAAACCCCATCGGGACTCTGGCCGGCAATGACAAAGAAGGTGTCAGGGTGGGTATGCAGCCGTGACAAGAAGGGAGGGGTGCAGGGAATTCCTCCCATACTGATCAGAACGGTCTGCCGGCCGTTGCCGCCGAGCAATGCTGCGCCCTCCTGCCGGGTGAGACGGCAGGGACGGGCCAGCGGCGGACAGGTCAGGTCGACAGCGAGGGGGTGACAGACCGGTTCGGTCTGCACATGCCAGTCGGCGAGCCCATAATAGTCGGTCAATTGATCGATGATCGGTCTGAATGCTGCATTACGGTCAGCCAGTGGTCGGTAGATCCAGTCCCAGGTGAAGTTTTCCAGCAACAGTGTCGGGATGCCGGCTCGTTTACCGACAGCGATTCCAAGCGGACTGATGTCGCAGATGATCAGAGAGCTATCGCGACATTTGTCGGCACAATAACTGATGCTCTCGTTAGCTAGGGGGAGAAAATCTGCCAGTCGGTTCAGCGTCTGATCGACGTTGATGGAAAAGGCGGAGCCTTGAACGAGGCCGATATCGGTAACGATCCGATGGTAGATGAAGGGGAACGTGCTGGATTGAAAGAGGGGTTTCGGGACCGTTGAGAAGATCCGCACCTGCAGACCGGGGAGTATCTCACCGAGCGCTTCCAGGACGCTGATGGTCCGGGTTGCGTGGCCGAAACCGTGCGGAGAGATAAAGCAGGATAGTTCCCTGGTCATGATCGGTTGCGTCCTGGGAGAATAATCGTGTCCGGCCGGCTTTTCGGCAGGAGGAGCCGGCGCCGCTCGGTGCGGTCGAACGTGTCAGTGCAGATCTTTGCCGGTGGTGCTCATCGCCAGGTTGCAGTTGCGCACGCCGCGTAGGGAGCGGATACGATCGGCAAGTTCGTTGACCGCTCCGGCCTTGCCCTTGATGATAATAACTTCCAGGCAATTATGGTGATCCATGTGCACATGGGTGGCCGAAACGATCTGATGGTGATAATCGTGCTGGATCTCGGTAACCTTTTCCTGCAATTGATGCTGGTGGTGATCATAGACCATGGTGATCACGCCGACGACATCCTTGTCCGCCTGCCACTCCTTGGCCACAAACGATGAACGGATCAGGTCCCGGATCGCTTCGGAACGGTTGACGTATTTCTGTTGCCGGATATAGTCGTCGAAATCGTCGAGCAGTTTTTCGTCGAGGGAGATGGTAAAGCGTTTCAACATGGCACCACCTGGGGTTTTTCGCTACGTTAGCGCGCCGTTGCCGGCGCGTCAACTCTTTTGCTGACTGACGGGAGATGGAGGACGAAGTGGACACTGATGCAGGGCACGATGGATCGCACCACCTGTTACGAACGATTGGGACCATCAGGTCCTGTTATCGGGAGAAATTCGGAATTCCGCGGCAGGCGGGACTTACCCCATCCGCCCGAGCCGAACTCGAATTGACCGGCCCGTATGCCCGGGCGGAAATGGTGCGGGGGCTTGAGCAGTTCAGTCACCTCTGGTTGGTGTTTCTTTTCCACGATGCAACGAGCGAAGGGTGGCAGCGAACGGTTCGTCCGCCGCGGCTGGGAG